>JAJYIL010000253.1 GCA_021790055.1 Bacteroidota bacterium | reverse complement strand
TAAAGGTAATAAGATTGTAGAATCATATTTAAATAGAGATGAGATATTTTATGTCCAGACTCCTCAGATCTTTAGGTATAAAGATCTAAAACATGCAATGGAAAATGCTTACGAAGAAAAGTTCTGCGGCACCGATGAATCGATTCTTATAAAAAGAATTGGAAAGAAAGTTCACATTGTTGAAGGCTCCATTTTAAACTTTAAGATAACAACAAAAACCGATATTTCTTTATTGAAGATGGTTTTTGCAAGTAGGGCTAAGCGCAAAGAGCAAAGCGCTTAGCGAAACTTTACGCTATGCTCTATGCCGGGTTGTCAGCAATTTAGTTTAGGTTTTTTGGGCTTAAGTTTTTCTGAAAATTTTCGATAATAAGTAGATTTTTTACAGGCAAAACAGCTTGTTCCGTGCAATTTGTCATTGCTATTTAGGACTAATCTTTATAGGTTAGTTATTCAATGGTTTTATAATTATTTAAATATATGTTTTTATTAGCAACAATTATAGTTTTGTCATATCTTATAGGCTCAATTCCCAACAGTATTATCGTAAGCAAGATTACCAAAGGAATTGATATTAGAGACTATGGAAGCGGCAATGCAGGCGGCACCAACGTAATGCGCGTGCTTGGGTGGAAGAAGGGACTTCTTGTAATAATTTTAGATGCTATGAAAGGCGTACTGGCAGTTGTTGTAATTGCGCGTCTTCATTATGGCTCTATGCCTTTTGCAAATGTAACTCCATTTGATGATTTTACTTTAGTACAAATTATAGCAGGTATATCCGCTGTTATCGGGCATATATGGACTGTGTTTGCAGGATTCAGAGGAGGCAAGGGAATTGCAACCGCACTGGGAATGCTTTTAATGATTAGTACCGTCGATATGCTAATCGCAATGGGAGTCTTCGCTGTTGTTGTTGTTATTTCACGCTACGTTTCTCTCGGTTCAATTATCGGAGCTATTACGGTTCCTTTGGCATTGATTATCAGAGAAAATGTTTTTAACGTAAACGTTCCAAGCTACAATACGCTGCTTCCGTTTGTAATTGCTTTAGCGCTGCTTGTTATTCTCACTCATCGTAAAAATGTACTCAGATTGATAAACGGGAGCGAGCATAAGTTAAGCTTTTCTAAAAAGAAAAAACCGACAATTTAATAAATGAAAATTTCCGTATTAGGTGCAGGAGGCTGGGGCACAACCCTGGCTGTTCTGCTATTTAATAATAGACACGACGTAACTCTCTGGGAATTCAAAAAAGATTATGTCGATGTTTTGGATAAAACTAGGGAGAATCCAATTTACCTTCCCGGTATTAAAATTCCTACGGAAATAAAAATTATTCACAACCTCGAAGAATCAACATTCGAAAAAGAAATGGTTGTTCTTGCCGTGCCGTCTCAATTTCTCCGAAGCGTAATTAAAGATGTGAAGTTTTCGAGTATAAAAGATTCAATTCTGGTCAGTGTTGCAAAAGGGATTGAGATTAAATCTTTAATGACCATGTCCCAGATGCTGAAAGAAGTTTTCCCTTCCCTCGATGAGAGACAAATAGTTGCCTTATCCGGTCCCAGTCATGCCGAAGAAGTAAGCCGGCATATCCCTACGGCAGTTGTTGCGGCATCAAAGAATCATGAAACATCTAAGGCAATTCAATCTGCATTTATGACTCCATACTTCCGCGTTTACTCTTCAACAGATATTCTTGGAGTCGAACTGGGCGGCGCTTTCAAAAATGTAATTGCTATCGGTGCGGGAATTATCGACGGTGCAAAGTTCGGCGACAATACCAAAGCGGCGATTATGACCCGCGGCGTTGCAGAGATTGCAAGGCTTGGTGTTGCAATGGGCGCAAGCCCTGAAACTTTTTCAGGATTATCCGGCATGGGCGATTTGATTGTAACCTGCATGAGCCGCCACAGCAGGAACCGTTACGTAGGCGAGCAGATCGGCGCGGGTAAAAAATTAAAAGAAGTCTTAGCATCAATGGAAATGGTTGCCGAAGGAGTTGAGACAAGCCGCTCTGCATCCGAGCTTTCAAAGAAGCTGGATGTTGAAACTCCGATAACAACCGAAGTATATAAAATTCTTTTTGAAGATAAAGACCCGGTTGAAGCCACAAACGATTTAATGACCCGCGATATGAAGATGGAATGACACTGCCCTGCTTTGCTATAAAGCTTAAATAACTAATCCTCTTTCCCTTATTACAAAATCAAATTAAAAGCATTAGTGTATGTTAGAGGCATGAGTAATTGCATGAGCTTAGTTTGCTGTTCTGTCTTAATGCAAACTTGCTTACCTGCCAACGCTTTAAGCGAAGACATGCAATCTTTTTTGTTTATTGTAAATTCCTTTCGCTTAAATTATTTTTCAATGTGATGATTTCAGATAAAGAAAAAACATTAAGCGAGCCGGTTCAGTATATCAAATCGGTAGGACCGAAGCGGGCGGAGGCTTTTAAGAAGATTGGTATCTCAACTGTAAGGGATTTACTGTTTTATTTTCCTTCCAGGCATCTTGACAGAACAACAACGCTCAGCGCTTCAAAAGCTTATGGATACTTAATGAATGGGTATGAAGGAGAGCTGACTATTATCGCCAAAGTTGCTGACAAAGAAAAAAGATTTTTCGCGCGGAAAGGCTTGCTTAAAGTTCAGTTCAGAGATTCTACCGGATTCTTTGAATGCATCTGGTTCCAGGGGATAAAATATTTCGAATCTGTTTTTAACAATGGAGATATTTTTGCTGTATCCGGGAAGCCTACGATATCAAAATATGGTAACCTTCAATTTACCCACCCGGATTTCGATAAAATTTCTGAAGAAGAATCGAACAGCTTTCTGAGCACCGGGAAGATAATTCCTTTTTATAGGATCCCGAAAGAACTGCGGACAACAAACATCGGCGATTTAAGTCTTAGAAGAATTATCAACCGTGCTGTTGAAGATTATGCGGATTATCTTGAGGAGACTTTGCCGGCAGAGATAATATCAAAAAATAATTTGCTTCAGCTTACGGAAGCTGTAAAGAATTTTCATTTCCCTTCCAGCAAAGGACATCTCCTGCATGCAATTGAAAGATTTAAATTTGAAGAGCTGTTTTATCTGGAAATGCTGGTTGCTTTAAGAAAGCATAATTATAAAAACAAGCTTGCCGGTCATTTAATGAAAGTACAGACAAGCCTAATTCATGACTTCCTGAAAATTCTTCCTTTCGATCTGACGAAGGCTCAGTTGAAAGTGTTAAGTGAGATCAGGAAAGATATGGAGGATCCATCCCCGATGAACCGGCTTTTACAAGGAGATGTAGGAAGCGGTAAAACAATCGTTGCTTTAATCGCAATGCTGATTGCAGCAGACAATGGTTTCCAGGCAGTGATGATGGTGCCGACGGAAATTCTTGCAGACCAGCAGGCAAAAAACATTTCAAAGATGTTAAAACAACTTTCGAATGCTTATAAAGATAGAGAAATTAAGCTTAGTCTTTTAATCGGCGGTCAAAAGAAAAGCATGAAAAGAAAAAATCTGCAAAGCATTGAGTATCAAGAAGCCGACATAATCGTCGGCACTCATGCGCTGTTTGAAGAAAACGTAAAGTTCAAGAATCTTGGTTTAGTTGTTGTCGATGAGCAGCATCGATTCGGTGTAGAGCAAAGGGCAAGCTTAATGAGCAAAGGAATTACTCCGGATGTAATTGTTATGAGTGCAACTCCGATTCCCCGTACCTTGTCCATGACGGTTTACGGTGATCTCGATATTTCAATAATTGATGAGATGCCAAAGAATAGAAAGCCTGTAAAAACTTTATTGCGAGGCGAGAGCAGGCTTCCTGATATATTTAAATTCATTATTGAAAAGAGAAAAGAAGGTTATCAATCGTTTATTGTTTATCCTCTGGTCGAAGAATCGGAAAAGCTCGAGCTTAAAGCTGCGCAAGAACATTTCCTGAAACTTAAGGAAACATATTTAAAGGACTTAGGTGTCGGTCTAATTCACGGAAGAATGTCGTGGCAGGAAAAAGAAGAGGCAATGATGTTGTTCCTCACAAAGAAGTTTGACGTTTTAATTTCTACCACAGTAATCGAAGTCGGGATAGATATTCCCGACGCGAACATCATCTTAATAAACGATGCACACCGGTTTGGTCTCTCACAACTGCACCAGCTAAGAGGAAGAGTAGGCAGAAGCAGCAAGCAAGCATACTGCATCCTTGTAACTAAAGATGAATTTGCCGGGCGGCAGGAAAAGCTTCAGCTTGCACTTGAATATCTTTCGCCCGCACAATTGGAAAAGTTTAAAGCCTCGGTAAGACTTCAGTCGATGGTTAAGTACACCGACGGGTTTAAAATTGCCGAGATGGATTTAAAACTTCGCGGACCGGGGAACGTTTTCAGCACCCAGCAGAGCGGCTTTCCTGAGCTTCGTCATGCAAACATCTCAGAGGATGTTAACATCTTACTAAAAGCAAAAGAAGACGCCTTCAACATTGTTGAGAGCGACCCTCACCTTAAAGAACAATCAAACCAGGTAATCAGAAAGAACCTGATTGAACACTATTCGAACAATCTTCGTTACGCCAAGATTGCCTAAAAAAAATTTATCGACGAACTTTTCGTTGTTCAAATAAAAAAAATTTTTTATAACGGCTAAAAAATTTGTTTTAATAATTTTTTTTGTTATAAATTTGTCGTGCAAAAAATTTTTTGTATGTCTTTGAAAACTTTTAAAGAATTTTTTCCTGGAAAAATTATTATTCAAGCTTTGAAAAATTTTTCCGGTGACTAAAAAATCTTGACTTAGAAATTTTATTAATTATATTTGCTGAAATAAATTTTCGAAGGAGAAAATATTTTATCATCGTTGTTCAATTTTAGATTGAACGTTGCATTAACTTTTAATGTCAAACCAGAAAGTCAATCCTGCCAAAGCGACAGTCAAACTTTCCTCGAAATAGTATCCCCAAATTTAAACGAAGCTCAAATTCAGACCGAAAAATCAATCGATACTTATGCTGAGTGGGATACCTGGGACACAATCAACGCCGTAAAATCAGCTTTAGAGCTTTATCATGATGTTACTTTAGTAGAAGCAGACCACGCGGCGTTCAACAAGCTGAAAGAAATTAATCCCGATATAGTTTTTAATATTGCCGAAGGCTTTAACGGAGTAAGCCGCGAAGCTCAGATTCCCTCGATACTCGATATGCTTAAGCTTCCATACACCGGCTCCGATCCGTTAACGCTTGCGACTTGTCTTGATAAAGCAAGAACGAAAGAAATTTTATCATACTACAAAGTACCAAACGCAAAATTTGTTTTAGTT
>JAJYIL010000252.1 GCA_021790055.1 Bacteroidota bacterium | reverse complement strand
TCACGGAGGCATCTACGACGGTGGTTATCAATTCAAAGGAGAAGACAGCGTTAAGGTTGTTCAAACTACAAAGCAATGGTGGAACCAGATTGAAGCGCTTAACTCCTTTTTGATGATGTCGCAGATTTTCCCGAACGACAAGCACAATTACTATGATAAATTCTGCCGTCAATGGCAGTATATTAAAGAATGTCTTATCGATCATAAATTCGGCGGCTGGTACTGGAACAGCATCGATACTGACCCGAATGCCAGGCTGATGCCGAAAGCAACTATCTGGAAATGCAATTACCACACGACGAGAGGATTAATAAATTGTATCCGGAGACTTGAAAGCGAAAGATAATTTTGCCATGTTACAAAGGGGGTAAAATATTTTTATTTACATTTTCGCAACTCTTTGGGAAAATGGAGTGTTGGAATATTGGAATTGGCAAATTTACTCCATCACTCCAATATTCCGGAGATGTGGTCTGAGTGGTAAGTAATTAGTTTAATTCATCGCCATTTCATTTAACGGCGGCGATGAAATAACAAATTGGGGATCTATCAGAAAATTAATGCTGAGGTCTGTTAATTAGAAATGAACCTTACTGACGATGGTTGTAATAGCGAGAGAGATTTAGTTGAAGCCCTAAAGCACAATGATGCCGGCGCTTTTAAGGTTCTGTACTATAAATATTTCAAGCCTCTAATCCGCTTTGCATGGTACCGCGTTCATTCTGTTGATGTTTCCGGCGACTTAGTACAAGAAGTATTTTTTAGAGTGTGGATGAAAAGAGAAAATCTAAATCCGGAGAAATCATTTAAAGCCTACCTTTATAAATCCCTTAACAATCTTATCATCAATTATCAGAAGCTCGGTTCAACACGAACTGTTTCACTGGAAGATGAAAGTCTCCGGAAAGGAAAATATGATGAAGAAAAAATTGATATGGAAATTGACATCCTAAATGCTCTTGAAAAGCTGCCTGAAAAAATGAAAACAGTTTTTATCCTTAGCCGGTCTGAAGGCTACAAATATTCCGAGATAGCCGAGATTTGCGGCATCTCTGTAAAAGCCGTTGAGAAGCGGATGACGAAAGCATTTACTCTTTTGAAAAAATATTTAGCTTAATAATAGGAGTTACGCAACAAATTATATATAGAGATGACATCTATCTGCTTGCGCCCGTTATATTATATTATTCTTTATTGCTCGTCCTGATTTTCTAAAAACATATTATATTCAACCGCATATTTTATTAGTTCGGAGAGCGACTTAAAATTAAGCTTATGCATTATCTTTGTTCTATGAGAATCGACTGTTCTGAGGTCTATAAAAAGCTTGTTGGAAATATCTGCGCTGGTGAAGCCGTCGCCGACTAATTTTAAGACCTCCAGCTCCCTTTGTGTAAGCGGCGGGTCTTTCTTTATGTACTTTGTTATATACACTGAATCATATTGCTGAATCAGCTCGTTTAGCTTTATTTCCGTATATTCCTTGCCAAAGTACCTCGAGCCTGTATTTACAATTCTTATTGCATCGATAAGCTCATCTTCCAAAATATTCTTACTTACTAATCCGCTTCCGCCGGCTTTGAAGCACGTATAAATATATTCCTCTGTATAATACATCGAAAGAAAAAGTACTTTTACTGATTTTTCAATTTTCTTTATCTTCTTTACAGCTTCCGTACCGGACACTATAGGCATTGAAATATCAACCAATATGATATCCGGTTTTAATTCAAAATATTTTTTAAGTAATTCCTCACCGTCGCCGGCTTCACCAATTATAGAAATATCCTGATACTCTTCTAGAATTCTAATCAGCCCTTCTCTGAACAATCTATGGTCATCGGCAATTAATACTTTTATTTTATTATCTTCATTCATAGCTTTATAATGTTGGCAGCTCAATTACCAAAAGGGTCCCGTTCTTTTCTGAAGAATCTATCTTAAATATCCCGTTAAAATGTTCAACGCGTTCTCTGATATTAAATAAGCCGAATCCTGCGGTGTCTTTCCACATAGTGGTCAATTCTGATATGTCTTTAGAAATTCCCTTGCCGTTATCTAATATTAAAATTTTAATTGCCCTATTTCTATTTATAAGCTGCACTGAAAATTCTTTAGCGCCTGAATGCTTAACAATATTATTAAGCGCTTCCTGAACAATCCTATATATAGCGAGCTGTAATTTATCATTTAAGCTTCCGTTTAATCCTATTATGTTCAAAGAGCCTTTGATGTAACCGGCAGAAGAAATTTTATTAACCATTGTAGAAAGAGCTGTACCGAGTCCTGTTTCCCTTAGAGCAGCAGGCTTAATGTTAAAAATAACCAGGTTCAATTCAGTAATAATTTTCTGAAGCGACTCTACGTAATTTTTAACTTCTTGATTCTCCCGGTCACTTTGATACTTATCTTTATAATTGCTTGACAAGTCCATCTTCAATAATAATAATTCCTGCCCTATCCCGTCATGAAGCTCCATAGCAATCCTATGCCTGTCTACTTCTATTTTATTTTGAAGGTCATCCGACAGCTTTTTCAGCTTTATTTCCTTTTCAATCTTATCTGTAATATCATGAAAATATACTTGTGCAATATTCAGCGATGAAATACCTTTGAATGTAATTGAATAGCTTTTTGAATTAATAGTATCCATGAAAGATTTTGATTTATCCGAGTTTATAAAATCTATAATTGGAAAATCTATTCCCCTTACAATTACATTAATTAATTTTCCATTTAAATCCCTGCCTTCAATAAGGTGCTTTGCCGGTCCATTTGTATAAATAATTTTCCCGTTTATATCCGTTCTTATTACAGGGTCAGGGTCAAGCTCTGCAAACAGGGACATAAGTCTTGCGTTCGCAAGCTCAAGCGTGTGCGTTTCCATAAGATGCTTTTTTTGAAGCGGTAGTACTATATACTTATAGAATATAAAAATTAGCGCAAGAATTACAACTACAAGAAGGATAGAGTATACTATTGGGTCCTCAGGACTTAAAATCAGCTTAATATATTGACTTAAATCGTTATGCATTTCTTACAATATTTCAGACCTTCAAAAATAAGTATCTTCATTTTCATGTCAATACGTAATACTACTGATTTTGCTGTTTTTAGGCAAAATTCTTTTTAAGAATCAGTAGTACTACTGATTCTTTTGGGAAATCTATTTTATACTTTTGGGATGAAAATAATCAATATAGGGTTTGGGTTAAAATGAAATTTGTCTTTCAAAGTTTCAATAATCATAAAATAGTGATAAAAAAGGGAACATTTTCCGCCACAAAAAAATCAATATGAAGGAAGCTACTTATGAAACTTGCATTTTTTTTAAGTGTCATTTTTATTTCATCTCTTTACGCACAGCAAACAAGTTTAAGAAGTCCGTTCGTCTCTGCTAATGTTGGAATATATGACATTGCTGCGGATCAATTTGCTGAACAATATAATTCTAGTATCGGATTTCTGCCCAGTGTTTCTGCCGGTTTACCAATTACTACGAGGATGTATTTATATGGCAAGGTTTCCTATTTTGTTAAGAACGGCGTCCCTATTACATATAACTATAAGATACAGAATGGAAAATTGGTGCTTGTTTCAGAGACTAAAGAAGGCGGCACAGCTAAGTTTATGGAATGGATAATTAATAGCGGTTTACTATATAATGTTTTTCTATCAAAGGAATATACACTTGGCATAAATGCTGGAATAATGGGCGCTATAGTAAATGAGAACGCAAAAGACCAGACAGGATCTCTAAGGTATAATGGTGGCGATGTAAATGCAGGATTATTCCTAGGTGCTATCATTGAAAGAAATTTTGACAGCATTCATTTTTCTTTAATTGGAGAAGCGCAATATGATTTTACAAATTGGAAAGGAACTTCTTCCACAGCCCGTTACGGCGGGCTAAATATTAGCGTTGGTGGAAGGTTTTATTTCCATGATAGAAGAATAGAATAAACACTTTACTTATATCCTATAAAAACTAAAAGCGACATTAATAAGGTATTTTTTCTTATTCTTGGAGTAAGTCATAAAACAAGTACATTAGTAAAAATTTTTATTTTCTAAAATGAAAGGAGGTTCTGGGATTATATAAATTTATAAAAGCCCATTCCTGCTGGCTAGAGCTGGGATAGTACTGAAGACCGGACATAGTCAAGATGCTGTTGATAGATATATAAAACATTATGACCAGGTAAAGAAGCTGCTAAGAAAAGGAATGAATGAAGAATCAATAAAAGAAATAACCGGCAGGTCAATGAAAGTAATCAAAGAATATATTAAGTTGTACAAAGATCTAAATCCTGAGAAAGGATTAAAAAAGTAAAAAATCGCCAGGCGACAAATGTCGTAATAGTAAATAAAGAAACGTATTTAATTGATTTCCTAAATTAGGATTATGTTAAAACGAAAACACCCGATCCCGGTTTAACCGGGATCGAATGTCTTCCCTTATTCCTTCTGTCAATACGTACAACTGCCGATTTTGAAGTGTTTTTAGTGAACATCTTCAAGAAGTATTATTTTAAAGTGGAAGCTTAATGAGGCTAATGTTATAACTAAGACTATGATGAGGTTTATTATCAGCTTCACTTCTTGCAGCTCTCATCTTTATTTAATATAATTGAGAAAGATAAATTTACTTTTTAAAGAGGAATATTTTTTTTATTATCATTATTTTATAAAGGGGCTTACAAATCAAAATCGATAAACATCAAGTATCTGAAAACGTTCTGAAATCGTCTTCAAAACGTCCTGAAAACGTCTTGGTTCCATATCTCTCCCACTTATCTCCCAATATAATCCCTATCAATATCAAGTAATTCAAACAGATAGATGTTACTGCTAATGATAATAACTAATTACTGCCATTTCGACTGCATTAAGAGGTTCTTACGTAAAATTAGTTATTAAATTAAAGATACAAATCCGGTAGGGTATTTCCCGTTTCAACTGTATTATATAATTAGAAGCAAAGAAAAAGGAAAGAACATGAACAAAAAACGGCTCCGCGAACTCAGCATAAAATCAATAACTGGTAATATAAACGATACCGAAAAGAAATTATTGAATGATTGGCTGAATGAATCAGAGTTGGACCGAAGAGAATTTGAGAAGCTCGGATCAATCTGGAAATCAACTTTGCCGGATAATCTTCCTGAGCTGCCTGCACTTGATTCTGAATGGATGAAGTTAAATGAAAGGATAAGATCTTCTGAGAAGAAAAATAATATAGCCGGTGCTACTGTTGAAAAGATATTTGAATTCATTCAGTTTAATTTCCTGCCTAAGCTGCGACCGGTTGTTAGCGCTGCAATTTTATTATTCTTTATTGTAAGCGGG
>JAJYIL010000251.1 GCA_021790055.1 Bacteroidota bacterium | reverse complement strand
ACTGTTCTTCCGGATTCACCAACCGGCATTTCTTACCGGTTCGACTCAAATTCAATATTTCTAATTTGGGGATCTCAAAATTTTGGAAATATTTCTAAAGTCAACATCTATCGTTCCGAGACGGAAGATATGGCAACTGCTAGAAGCTTTGCTGTAGATAAAAGATTGAATAATTATACTGACATAAATCTGACAACCGGGAAAACATATTATTATACACTAAGTATTACCGATACAAATCAAGTTGAATCTCTTCATTCGGATGTATTGAGAATAACGCCTGGTAATGCGTTTACTATTCAAGCAGAAGATGCCGGGATCGTCGGGACAGTTTATTTAGATAATAATCATTTGGGCTATAACGGAACTGCTTTCGCAAATTTTGATGCCAATAATAGCGCCGTTGAATTTACAAATATTCCGGGTTTCGGTGGAGGTGATTGTACTCTGATCTTTAGGTATGCTTTAGGGAGTACCGATAGAACCGGCAGTCTAATCGTGAACGGTAATACAAAAAATTTAACTATGCAGAATACAGGAGATTGGACAAATTATATTTATGACAGTCTTGGCGTTAATTTAAATTCCGGCTTTGACAATCCGCTTTGCGGCTACCGGTAATGATTTTGGCAATTTGGATGAAATAACTATTGCACCCGGAGCAATAACTGATGTTGAGTCTGAAGATAATAAGAATAAAATCCCGACTGAATTTCAGCTATATCAAAATTATCCCAACCCGTTCAACCCGCAAACAATGATCTCATTTGCTTTGCCGGAAGCTGCAAATATTAGCATAAATATTTATGATATAAATGGTCGTCTTATCAGTGAACTTGTAAATGGGAATTATCAAGCCGGAGTACATAAGATAATATTTGACGGTGTGAATTTAGCGAGCGGGGTTTACTTTGTACATGCCGGTATGCTTTCACCGGGTAAGCAGAAGATTTTCACAAAAAAAATAGTCCTTCTAAAATAGGAATTGATTATGACATACCGGCTGATTGCATCATGCATTATTTTTTTTATTGTCCTAGTAAATATAAATTTCCTAAATGCCCAGAACTCGCTGACCAAAGCAGATGTTTTGGAAAGGATGACTTTGGCAAATGATTACTTTATGAATAAATGGCCTGACCCTGCAGTGAACATCGTAACAGACAAAAGCAGGCCCAGCAATATTTGGACGCGTGCAACGTATTATGAAGGTTTGATGTCGATGTACAGAATTGACCCAAAAGATATTTACTACAATTATGCTGTCAAGTGGGCAGAAAGCCATAATTGGGAACCTGCATATGGCGGGACTACTACGCGTAATGCAGATGATCAGGCCTGCGGGCAAACATATATCGAGCTTTACCAGATCGATAAACAACCCAACCGTATTGAACAAGTAAAAACAGTAGTCGACAGGATGATAAACAGCAGTAAGATTGATGACTGGTGGTGGATAGACGCCTTACATATGGCTATGCCCGTATTTGCAAAACTTGGCGCTGTTTATCATGATACGTCCTATTTTAATAGAATGTATGATATGTTTATGTTTACCAAAACCCGGCAAGGCGATCAGGGACTTTATAATAATAAAGATCATCTATGGTGGCGCGATAAAGATTTTGATCCGCCGCATACTTCGCCGGATGGTGAAGATACATATTGGTCAAGAGGCAATGGCTGGGTGTTTGCCGCCCTTGCCCGAGTTCTGGATGTAATGCCGGCAGATGCACCACATAGGAACGAGTACATAACAACATTTAAAAATATGGCAGAAGCCCTAATTGCTGTTCAACGTAAAGACGGCTTTTGGAATGTTAGCCTACACGATTCAACGGAATATGGAGGAAAGGAAACTTCGGGCACCGCTTTATTTACATTCAGCCTTGCATGGGGCGTAAACAATGGATTACTCACGGATTCAATATATAAAAATGCTGCTATAAAAGGCTGGGAAGGTATGGTTAATGACGCTCTGCATGAAAATGGTTTTTTAGGGTACGTTCAAGGTACCGGGAAGCAGCCTTCCGACGGGCAGCCGGTTACCTATGACAAAGCGCCGAACTTTGAAGATTATGGTTTAGGAGCCTTCCTTCTTGCAGGAAGCGAAATTTATAAATTGGTTGGCGGAACTACCGATATTTCATCAGAGAAGGCAACCGGAAACCTTGCAATACCAACAACAGCAACCTTGAACCCGGCATTCCCGAATCCATTCAATCCACAGACGACAATAAATTATTTATTAAACAAGAATGGAAATGTTGTTCTCTCGGTATTTAATCTAAAAGGACAAAAAATAAAAACGCTGGTCAACCAATATCAAACTCGCGGAGACTATAGCGTTCTGTTTGATGCTTACAATTTAGCAAGCGGCGCTTACATAATCAGATTAAATGTTGATGGATTTACACAAAGCAGTAAAGTAATCTTATTGCGTTAAAAACTTTGTAGTTTACTTATGTGCAAAATGGAAAAAGATATCAGAGATCAGAAGTATGAAATCAGTTCTGACCTCTGATCTCTGACTTCTGACCTCTTTCCTGGCTCCGGCTTGTCAAGTTTATGAATTTGATCTTCATAAAGAGCCAGCGAAAATTCTCTTAATAGTTTACAAGGTGGCTGAATAAAAAACTCATGAATATAAATACGATAAAAATATCGAATCATTTTCTATATGAAAAGAGAAACATGTTGATATATTTAGCATGGGCGCTGATAATTTTCTGCTTTGGTCAAAATTTTGTTTTTGCCCAGAAAGTCGGTCTGATTAAATTATCATGGCTTGGCGGAAATCCGCCATCGCTGTCAACAGGAGTAAGTTGGGGTGTGCCTCTGCCGGAAGGAAAGATTAGACCGTCAACTAATTTTTCATTAAAAAATTCCGGTGGGCAGGCTATGCCGGTACAATCATGGCAATTGGCTTATTGGCCTGATGGCTCTTTAAAATGGGTTGGTCTGAGTACGGTGGTAGATACAAATGCCGGAACGACATTTGAATTGAAACCTACAAAAACAGCCAGCGATGATTTATTAAAAACAAAAGTTGTGGTAGCTGAAACCGACAATGATGTATTGGTGAATACCGGCGTTTTGCAATGCGATATTCCCAAGCAAGGTAAACAACCCAGTCGTTATATTAAAACGGATGGAAAGGAAATTTCCACGGGTGGCAGTTTGGTTTGCATTCTACAAGAAGGTCCAAGCCGGGAATTAGGTGCCCAGCCCGTTAGAGAAAGGTTTATAGGCAATACTGAAAAAGTAACAGTTGAGCAAAATGGCCCGGTAAGAGCAGTAGTTAAAATTGAAGGCAAACATATTTCCGAATCGGGAAACCGGAGCTGGCTGCCATTTATTGTTAGGCTATACTTTTATGCGGGACAACAATCTGTTCGCATAGTGCATACAATTATATATGACGGCGATCAGCAAAAGGATTTTATCCGCGGTTTGGGATTAGTCTTTGATATTCCTTTGAATGAACAATTGTACAACCGGCATATTCGCTTTTCAGGAGAAAACGGCAAGTTATGGGCTGAGCCCTGCCAGCCGCTCAACGGAAGGATGCCGCTTGATTTTAAGGGAGAGATTTATTCAAGGCAGCTTTTAGGCAAACGCATTCCCGAAGAGTATGCCTTTTCTAAAAGACAACAATTCTTGATTAACAATTGGGCAAGCTGGAATGATTTTAAGCTCGAACAACTGAACGACGATGGATTTAGAATTCAAAAAAGAACTAACGATGCAAGTGCATGGATCGATGCGGGTTATGGGAAGCGTTCTAATGGATTAGCCTTCGTTGGTGACGTATCGGGCGGATTAGCATTATGCGTTCGTAATTTTTGGCAGTCGTTCCCATCAGCGTTGGAAGTTCATAATGTAAAGTTCGGTACGGCGCAGCTAAAAGCCTGGCTATGGTCGCCGGATGCTGAGGCAATGGATATGCGCAGCTACGACACTCTTGCCTGGGGACATAATCTCATTGCCAGTTACGAAGATGTGCAGCCGGGATTTAGCACTGCAACCGGAGTTGGGCGCACTTCCGAAATTTTGCTGTACGCATCGAACGATGTCCCATCTTATAATACTTTAAGTAAAATATCGCAGCAAGGTAATCAACCACCTTTGCTTATAGCTTCTCCCGAATACATACACAGTATTCCGGTTTTCGGTGTTTGGAGCCTGCCTGACAGAAGCACAAAAGGAAAACGATGGATAGAAGATCAACTTGACAAAGCTTTTAAATTTTATAAATTGGAAGTGGAACAAAGGCACTGGTATGGCTTCTGGAATTATGGAGATATACAGCATAGCTACGATTCCCAAAGGCATACCTGGAAATACGACATTGGAGGCTTTGCCTGGGACAACAGCGAATTGATGCCCAACATGTGGTTGTGGTATAATTACCTGCGAAACGGTAATGAAGATATTTTCCGTATGGCTGAGGCGATGACTCGTCATACAAGTGAAGTAGATGTCTACCATCTCGGACGATTTAAAGGACTTGGCTCTAGGCACAATGTTGTACATTGGGGCGATGGCGCTAAAGAGGTGCGTATTTCTCAAGCTGCTTTAAATCGGTTTTATTATTATTTAACCACCGATGAACGGACGGGAGATTTAATGCGCGCTACTGTTGATACTTCTAATGAAGCAATAGGCAGGATTGATCCGCTACGCGAGATTTTGAAAAAGGACAAATACCCCACGCACATTCGTATCGGTCCTGATTGGCTGGCGTTGGTTGGCAACTGGATGACCGAATGGGAACGTACCGGCGATACGAAGTACCGTGAACGGATTATGGCTGGTGTAAACAGCTTTTATAAAATGCCGTACGGTTTCTTCTCCGGTAAAGACGGCGCCTTTGGGTACGATCCGAAAACCTACAAATTATTTCAGCTAAATAAGAACGATATCGGCTCCACACACCTGTCTGTTTTAATGGGAGGACCGGAAGTAGCATTCGAATTAAGTCATCTTCTAAATAATAAAAAATGGGATAAGCTTTGGCTGCAGTTTTGTAAATTATATGCAGCTCCGAAAGAAGAAATCGAAAAAGAACTTGGCAGAAATGTTGAGTTAGGTAAACCCGGCTCATGGTATTCACGTCTTCCTGCCTATTATGCAAAGATAACAGGCGATACAGCTTATGCAAAAAGAGCGTGGAATGAATTTCTTAACGCCAAGCCCAAATATTATCATACTAATTTCACCATGAATAAATTTGATGGAATTCAAAGCTTGCAGCCGTTGTATGAAGTAAGAGGAGTATCGACCAACAATACGGCTCAGTGGTGCTTGAATGCTATTGAACTAATGCAATTGATCGGCAATCAGCTT
>JAJYIL010000250.1 GCA_021790055.1 Bacteroidota bacterium | reverse complement strand
GTTAAGGGGCATTTAAAGTTTGGTCAATTAGCTGGCACTCATTTGAGGGGATAGATAAAAACATCAACCATCCGACCTGGTTGGTAAATTAGTCGGATTTTATTGAATTATTACCCCGCTCTTATTTCGGTTCTCTTAATCTTTCAAATACCGGTAGAATACGGAGCCAGCCTGGTCTGAAAGTAGCTGAAAATTATGCTAACTTACGGATGCAGATTTGCGAACTCAATCTTTAAAAACGACAACGGGAAAAATTTATGCTGTTTAAACATAAACTTATCAGCTTAAGCCTGCTTTTACTTCTGCCATTCGTCCATGGAAGTTCCAACATAAAAGATAACCAGGATGGAGAAAGGTTTAGCCTTTACAATTACACGGTTTTTGAACCGGGCAGTTACGTCTCAATCAATCTCTTCTCGTCATCGAATGAAACAAAGGATTTTCACTTTAAGCTGTTTAAGATTGAAGATCTACTGAAGTTTATTTCTCTTTCAAATAGGAATAACCTTCGCTACAACTTTGATATATGGGGAAAGGACGGAGAAGTTTTACTTCGCTATACCAAACTTGTAAAAGAATGGGATACGGTTTTTAGTAAAGCAAATACAAATTATTCGAACCGGAGCGTAAGTGTAGGCAAGATTGACGACCCCGGAACTTATATTTTGCAGGCGACAAACGACGGCATGGTGGCTTACTGCGGTATTTCCGTTTCGAAGCTTGCAATGATTTACAAAGACGGCAGTAGCCAGGTTTTAGCTTTGGTTGTTAATGCAAAAACCGGCGCCGCAAGCAAAGCAGTCAAGTTCAACTTGTATGAAAACGGAAGGCTAATCGGCAGCAAGCCTTCCGGCAAAGACGGGTTAGCTTTATTCAAGGTTGATGATTCATCTTCTAAAAAAGATAAGAACATTTTGCTGATGGCGGAATCCGGCGGTGAGGTAATCTTCAGCAATCCTTATTTCTTCATCGGGAAGGAAACGGAAAACAGATTCGCTTATGTTTACACCAACCAGCCCGTGTATAGACCTGGACAGCAGGTTTACTTTAAAGCTATCTTCAGAGATAGAAAAGGCGGCGAACTTATCAATATTCCCGGAGAAAAGTTTGAGGTTAAAATTAAAGCACGCGGGAACCGGGAAATTTATTCCGACACTCTTAAGACAGACGAGTACGGATCCCTTTCCGGAAGCTTTCAACTTGAAAAGGAAGCAGAGTTAGGAATTTATTCAATTCAGCTTCACGATGGAACAAGCTATTATTCCGGTTCATTCGAAGTACAGGAATACAAGAAGCCCGAATACCTGGTAAAAGTTGAAACCGGTAAAAAGCATTATGCTGCGGGAGATACTGTTAACGCAACTGTTTCGGCAGACTATTATTTCGGCGCCCCGGTAACAAGCGGAAAAGTTGAATTAAAAATCTTTAAACAGAATATCTGGCGACCCTGGTGGTATTGGTCCGAATATTCCTGGTTCTACAAACCGTTTGTACAAAATTATTACGTTCCTTTTCAGAACAGGCAGTTAATCAGCCGGCAATCCGGCGAGCTAAATAAAGACGGCAAGTACAAATTCACTTATAAAATAGATGAAGACAAGACTGCTGATTACATTTATACTTTCGAGGCTGAAGTAACCGAAAATTCTAGAAATACTGTTTCTGGTTCGGCTCAAATAAACGTTACGAGAGGAAGCTTTACACTTTCAACTTCACCGGATAAAAGGTTTTTAAACGGCGGTGCTGTTGATATTAGAGTAAACGCTTCGGACTTTTCACATAGTGACCAATTTTGGGATAACAAGCCGGTGCAAACAAAATTTTCGATTGCTGTAAATTATCCGGTTCAATATGAAGAAGGAAAATCTTATCTGCCAATGAGCGATACATTGTACGGACAGACCGATAAATTCGGACGTGCGGTTGTTACATTTATTCCCCGAAGATTTTATCCCGGCAATTACAATTATATCGTTACGGCTTTTGATGAAAAAGGCAGAAAGATAACAGCACAAAATTCTTTCTTTATTGGTGAAGGCAGTCAATATAATCAAGGCGAGAAGCAGTTAGAGATTGTGACAGACAAAGATACGTATGAAGCAGGCGACAGTCTTACAGCGTACATTTTCATTCCTCAAGATAACGCAGATATTCTTCTTACATACGAAGCCAATTCTTTTTTAGGAAACGAAGTAAAGCATGTGGAAGGCGGCAGAGCGACTATCAAGCTGAAGCTTACCGGGAAATACGCTCCAAGCTTCAACATCTCAGCTGCATATATAATAGATAGACAGTTGTTTACAACAACAAAGATGGTAGGAGTTTTAGATAAAAATAAATTTCTTAACATCGCTATAAAGCCATCGAAGGAAAACTATAAACCCGGAGAGGAAGCAAGCTATAAAATTTTAGTTACCGATAACGAAGGAAAGCCGGTTAAGAATACGGAGCTGTCGGTCGGTGTTGTTGACGAAAGTATTTACGCAATTAAGCCGGATGAAACACCGGACATCAAATCATTTTTCTATGCACCGGTATATTCAAATATTCAGACTTACAGCTCGCTCAACAATATTTATTACAGCGGCTCAAGCAGGAATAAAACTTTAGCAGATGAAAAACTAAACTTAAAAGATGTTAGTCCCGAAGGAAGCGGATCGCTTTCCGGCAAATTGGAAACCATAAAAGGTAAAGTAAAGTTTGATAACATTTATGTTCTGCTTAGCAGCGATTCTTACTTCTGTAAAGTTCCGGTTGATACCGGCGGCAATTTTGCATTCAATAATATTAAAGAAGGTCAATACGAATTACTTGCGCTCCTTGATAACGGCGATATAATTTCCGCCGGAGAAATTTCTGTTGGAAAAAATTCTCTGCAAAATATAAATCTCGGTAATTATGAAAATATTTCTCCCGAACCTTCCAGACTTAATATTCAACCGGGAATTCTTCAAAGAGCCAGAGCCGTTGACTATTCTGCTGTTGCCGTTCAAGGCGTGCAAATGAAAACCTTAAATGAGTCACCGCAGCAGTTCGTTCAGCCACAGGTAAGAAAGGATTTTGCCGATGCCGCTTTCTGGAAAGCTGATGTTGTTACGGATGAAAATGGCGAAGCCGAAATCAGTTTTAAGATGCCGGATAATCTTACCACCTGGAGAACGACTGTAAGAGGAATTACGAAAAATTCGAAAGTCGGGCAGAATACGGGAACGGTAATTACAAAGAAAAATCTGTTAGTAAGACTTGAAGCACCTCGCTTCTTTAGAGAAGATGATGAGATTGTAATTTCAACTATCGTTCATAATTATTTAAGTGAAGAGAAGCTGGCGAAGGTAACCTTTTCGCCGGGAAATCTAAAAGTAACCGGCTCAAGAATTTCTTCCGGTGAAAATAATTCTGACTTAAATTGGAATAAAGGCAGTAAACGCTCATACGAAATCAAAGTCGCAAAGGATTCAGAAGTTAGAATTGATTGGAAAGTTAAAGTTGATGAGCCTATCGGTGAAGCAAAATTAAAAGCCGAAGCCCTGACGAATGAGGAGTCAGACGCAGTTGAGATAAAAGTTCCAATCCTTCCAAATGGGATTAAGAAGATTGAGCCTGTCGTTTCGGATTATTCCGGAGACGGGACTAAGACATTAACATTCAACATTCCTTCCGATGTTGATTTAAGAACTGCGAAGCTTTCTTTTTCTGCCGCACCTTCACTTGCCGGCACAATCTTAAAATCGCTTGATGACCTTGCGGCTTATCCTTACGGCTGTGTTGAACAAACGATGAGCAGGTTCTTGCCGACAATTATCGTAGCGAAAACTTTCAAGGAAATCGGTGCGCCGCTTAATTCAAAAACAATCGAAGAACTGCCGAAGATGGTTGAAGCCGGATTAAACAGACTTTACAACTTCCAGCACGGCGACGGCGGCTGGGGTTGGTGGACTAACGATGAGACCAATCCTTACATGACTGCTTACGTAATTTACGGGATGAGTCTTGCCAGGGAAGCCGGTTACAAAGTCGATTCATCTTCTTTCAAAAGAGGCGTAGATAATTTGATTACTCAGATAGATAATTTCGGAAACCTGGACTTCACAACACGCTCGTACATGCTTTACTCGCTATCAACTGCAATGAAGTTAGAGAAAGAGGATTCCGGTAAGTTTAAACAGATTGCTAATGAACTTCTTAAAGAGCAAATAAATCCTTATGAATTATCTCTGCTTGCTTTAACTTACCACAATTTTGATGAGCCGGCTTTAGTTAGTAGAACGTTGGATCGAATTAGAAAATCTGTGGTTGAAGAAAATGGAATGACATATTGGGGCAGAAAGACATGGCATTACTCATGGCAGAATGATAAAGTTCAGACCACAGCATTTGCAGTAAAAGCCTTGATGCTGGATAAAGATAATCTTCCGCTTGCTGCAAAGGCAGTTAGATGGCTGCTGATGCAGAAGCAGGGATTCTCATGGAGGTCAACTCAGGAAACAGCAAGCGTAATCTTCGGAATTACGGATTACCTGAAGGCAACGAAAGAGTTGAACCCGGATTTCAATGTTGAAGTTTATGTAAATAATAAAAAAGAATTTGAGAAGAAGTTCACTAAGGCAGATGTTTTTGAAAATAGTCCGACAATTACCATCAACGGTATAGATACAAAGCTGTTTACTAACGGCGATAACAAAATCAAAATTATTAAAACCGGTGAGGGCAAGGTTTATTTCTCCGGTATAAGCGAATATTACTCACCCGACATGCAGCCTAAACCGGATAAGGATAAATTTTTAGTAACCCGAAATTATTTTATCCTTAAGCCGGTGAACAGAGGCGATAGAATTGTTTTTGTAAAACATAAATTATACGGTAAAGTTGAATCAGGTCAAAACATTTTAGTTCAGACACATGTTGAATGCAGCGAAAATGATCTTTCGCAAAGCGACCAATTCTGGCAATATTTTATACTTGAAGACATGCTTCCGTCCGGCTTTGAGGCGGTAAAGGATGAAAACAACTTTGAGATTGAAAATAAAAATGATGATAGTGCTGGCAAACAAAATATTATCAGACCTTTCCCATTATACTATGCAGACAGGGAATACCATGACAGCAAAGTTTCTTTCTTCGTAACGAACGTCCGGGATGGAATGGATTTCTCATACATAATCCAGGCGCAGATGCCCGGCAGCTTTAATATAACTCCGGCGCAGGCATATTTAATGTATTACCCGGAAGTGAATGGAAACAGCAAGCCGGAGAAGATTACTGTGAAAGACTGAGTTATTCACTCAGCTTAAATTAGGAGTAATGAAGTATCATACAGCGATGGCTGTGCCGTTGGAATAACGGGAAAACCGAGT
>JAJYIL010000249.1 GCA_021790055.1 Bacteroidota bacterium | reverse complement strand
CCTCAAAATAATGGTCAAGACATTCTCAGTAATAATTATGGCAAACCACTCAGACTCGATAGTAAGAAGTATAATAAAAACGAATAAGGAAAATGCCTCGGTAAGCAAACCGATTGTCATAGCTGGGAATAGATTTTCATCAGATTGACATAGGCGATTTTGATAAAAGGTAATGTTACTGGGTATATAATACTATACCAGTCATGGGAAAAAATAATTACCGGTTTGTAAAGAGAATAACCGATATAACTATGTCGGTTATTCTACTTATACTGCTCCTTCCTTTAATATTGTTGTTTACTATTATTGTCATTGTTGAAACCGGAGGATTCCCTTTCTTTTTCCAGAGAAGAGCAATCTACTTCGAGTCAAAGCAAATAAAGATCATTAAGTTTAGAACGATTATCAACGATGACGAAAGTTGCGTAAAACTTAATAAATCACAAAATGTACAAAGCAGAAGAAAAGATGGATTGATTATTGGCAGCGCAGGAAGCTTTCTCAGGAAGACCTGTCTGGACGAACTTCCGCAGCTTATAAATGTGTTAAAGGGCTGAACTGTAAATACAAAACTTATAAAATCGAATATGGAGGAATTATGAAAACCTTTTCTAATGTTATTATTCTGGCGGTTTTAATATTAACAAGCCGGATATTTGCACAGCAATGGTGGAATGAAGGCTCGCCAGCTTTTTCTGCTGGTAAAGCAGATTACACCTCAATCGCAATAGCTCCGAATGGGATTCATGTTGTTGCTTATTCAGACTATGGTTCGGCTTTGCTTTCGGGTCAAGCAACCGTGATGAAATATTCGGTAAATGAGATCGATCCTTTGCCTGTAGAATTGACTTCCTTCATTGAATCAATAAATGGAAGTAAAATAATACTCAACTGGCAAACAGCTACGGAAGTAAATAACTATGGATTTGAAATTCAGAGATCAGAGGACAGAAGCCAGATGTCGGAAATCAATCGTCAATAGTCAATGGTCGAAGATAGGATTCGTTAAAGGCAGCGGTAATTCCAATTCGCCAAAAAGTTATTCTTTCACAGACGCAACTCCTACAAGCGGAAAAGTTCAGTACCGTTTAAAGCAAATAGATAACAACGGCGCTTACAAATATTCACAGGTTGTAGATGCTTCATTTATGAAGCCGACAAAATTTGAATTGTCACAGAATTACCCAAATCCGTTTAATCCCACAACAACAATAAAATTTGGATTGCCGTCTGATGCAAAAGTAACATTGGAAGTATATAATACAATTATAACCATATATGTCATGTAATATTGGCTAAAAAGATTGTAGCTAACAATATAGCCCGGGTGCCTAATTTCATTTTGCAGAATTCCGGTTGTTTCTGTAATGAGTCATGATTATTTTTGATATAGATCAAAAATGGCAGAACATTGAACATTGCTCTTCGGTTTTCCTTATTAGCGATTGTTATCATCAGTTTAACGATTTCTGTGTTATGGGCTCAAAATAATTCGGGATTTAACCACTCTGACCCAATTATTTATTTGAGAGGCGGATGGCAATATAAGTTGACTGATTCTACCATCCAGTCCTCATGGTTTCACATCGATAAAAACGATACTTCATGGAAAGCGATTTCATACCCGAATCAATTTAATCAATATTGCCTTACTGATCTTTGGTTCCGCAAAGCTTTGCCAGATTGGAAAGGAGAGAACCCCGCTGTTTTTGTTAGATTAGTAAAAAGTATAATGGAAGTATATCTTGATAGTAATAAAATATATTCATACGGCAGTTTTTCTTCCAGACGAAATATACGGTTTAGCGGATACAATTGGCATTTGTTCGCACTACCGCACGATTTTGCTAATAAAACTCTTATCTTTCACATCCGTGCGCCTCATCCATATCCGGGAATTATGGGCGATGTTATACTCGGTTCAGAAAAAAATATTCTCGGCAATCTTGTCGGAAAAAACATAATCATTTTTGTTCTCGGATTGTTGTTTATCAGTTCGGGCTTTATTTCCTTAATTATGCTTTTTCTTTTAGAAGAACTTAAGCCATATCTTGGATTTGTAATACTACAAATTTCAATGGGAATCTCGACGCTGGTTAATTCACCGATACTTCAACTCATAATTGATGCGCCTAGAATAATATATCTTTTAGACCAAATAACAATGTTTGCTACGATAATAAGTTTTATGCTTTTAGCCGAAACAATTATTGCCGCAAGACATAAAAATATATTCACGAGAATTAGACAATTTTTAATTGTCGTTTCAACCGGAATAATCGTAATAGATTTAACGCTCAATCCTTTTAATCGATATATCGCAATTCCATTTTATGTATTAGTAATAAGCTGCATAATAATTTTTATGGTTTACAGCCTTAAAAGCTATCGTATCGTTAGCAGAAACGAAAAACTCTTTCTCCTTGGATTAAATACGTATGCTTTATTCGCCTTTATAGAAATAGCAAGATATTACATCGGCGTTATTTTCGGCTCGGGATCCTTTAATACCATTTTTTTACATATCGGCGGATTTTGTTTATTCCTTTTTCTTATAGGTATAATTATTTCGCAGTATGTAAATCTGAATAAACAAATTATTACAACCAAAGAACGAGAACGTGAACGTATTGCACGCGATTTGCACGATGAAATTGGTCCGCGCTTAACACAAATTAAATTAGTTAGCGAGACTGTAAAACAAAAAATTACTCCAGACGATGAAATTAGAGAAAAGCTGGATGAACTTTCCGCTGCATCCGGTAATGCCTTCTCGACGTTTAAGGAAATTGTATGGGCGTTAAACCCGATGAACAATACCCTTGAAGAGCTCGCGACTTATATCGGGCAATGTACATCGGATTTTTTAAGCACGGCAAATATTCGATGCAGACTTGAACTGCCGCCGGAATTTCCTTACATAGAAATTTCTTATGATACCAGGCGTAACATAATTATGGCGGTAAAAGAATCCTTAAACAATATTGTAAAACATGCCGGCGCTTCGATTGTAAATGTTGAATTAAATGTTGTTGACCGGAATTTAGTTGTCAAAATAATTGACGACGGTCGCGGGTTTAATATTACTAAACGCAATCCATACGGGAACGGTTTGAAAAACATTCATTACAGGATTGAAAGCTTCGGCGGCAAAGTAACAATTGATAGCCAAATAGATTCCGGAACAACAATTATGATGCACATTCCCTTCGAAGAATTAAAAAATCCATAGCCAGAACTGGCTATTGTGCGCTGTACGCTTTGCAAATATGTTTACCGGTAAAAAATTATGATTCGAGTAGCGCTTGTTGAAGACGACGAAATAATCCGCAAGACACTTATAGAATTGCTGGAAGAAACCGAAGGGTTCAGGTGTATTGGTGCATACCAAAACGCCGAAGATGCATTGGAAGACATCCCTCGAAAATCTCCCCAAATTGTTCTAATGGATATTAACCTTCCTGGTATGGACGGAATAGAATGTACGTACCGGTTAAAAATAAAGATGCCGGATTTATTGGTTGTAATGCTTACTGTATATGAAGATGCCGGTAAAATATTTCATTCTCTTCAGGCAGGCGCAGTAGGTTATTTGCTTAAGCTTTCAAAACCCGGAGATATTATTACAGCTTTAAAAGAAGTTATTGCCGGCGGCTCGCCGATGTCTCCTCAAATAGCGCGTAAAGTCGTTCAATCTTTTCACCAGGAAAGAAAAGGTGAAAGCCAAAAATTAAGTCCTCGTGAAGAACAAGTGCTAAGTCTGCTCTCCAAAGGTTATTTGTATAAAGAAATAGCTTCGGAACTATCCATAAGCAACGACACCGTTCACAACCATATCCGCAAGATATACGAAAAGCTCCAGGTACATTCCCGCACCGAAGCGGTAATAAAATTTCTAAAGAACTAACCTCATTCATTTACACAAACTGGCTATTGAAACTACAGGCATACCTTTGATAATTTTTCCGCACAGGTTAAACACCTTTTTTACAAAAACTGCCGGATATAAAAATGAAAATATATACCTATAAATTAGATTATCTGCAAAATAATAATACTGTCATTTCGAAGGAGTCTTCGACTGAGAAATCTCTTAAAAAACATGAGATTTCCCCCGTTGGTCGAAATGACAACCGTAATAAAGCTTATTTTGCAGAACCTCTATTTATTTTGTTGATCTTCATTTTATCGAGCAATATCCTTTTTGCGCAAACGCCTTCCGTAACGACACAACAACCTCTTGTGGTAACGCCGTATATTTATAAGGCTGGTTCGGACACGACCTATACGTATGATTCAAAAGTAACGTTTGTCGGTCAGGTCAATCCCAACGGAGAAGAGTGTTCCTCATATTTTGAATACGGACCTACAACAAGTTACGGCAATACCGTTGCGGCAAGCCCGGCAATCGCTGCGGGCACCGACGACATTACCTTGGCGGTAACAACGGTTATTCATAACTGCGAAGGCGACTACCATTGCCGCTTATGTGTTGTTTCTGGGGGCGTTACTTATTACGGCAGCGATATCTTATTTGCCCCCGAAGTAGATCCGACTGTAAAGTTATTGTTTACAGCCAATCCTTCCGATGACCCAATCACGACAAGCTTTTCTATTACGAACAATAATTACTTTCCGGTTTCGCTCACATGTACAGACGGAACAAACACAGACACGTTAAACATTGCTCAAAATAGAGCACAAGATTTTACATGCAACAAAAAAAGCATGGTCAGCTTTTATTATAATTATACAAACCCGGACGGCTCTATTGTGTATCCCTTTTTATTCAGGCAGATGCTGACGAATGATCAGACTACCGCGGACCCCGCAAGCGCTCAAAACCAAATTACGATTTCCCCGTATGGTTATACGGCCAACAAAGATAGCATCTGGTTTAATATTGCAAATGCAAACGACGCGGACGTTTCGTTGATTGTTATCGTAGGAAATTGGCAAGGGAATCAAATAATTGGTAAGAATAGTAATAAAAATATTGAGGTTCCATACGATGACGCCACTTTCTATTTTAATAATATTAATATCTCGGTATTTCCCAAACCTCTTGTTAAAACAACGTATGGCTATTACCAGTATCTGTATAATACTACGTATACTTATATTTTTGGAGACCTTTCTTTAATCTCAAGCTTTTGTTATGCGTACCCCCAAAAAGTGTATTTAGACGCATCAGATAATTCCTTTACATCGAAGATTATAACGAGTAATTTGACAGCAGCACAAGTAACACCCAGCCAGTCGTGGATCAATGGAGGGAGTTACGGTAATACACTATACCCTTTTAACGGTCCTCTTTCTATGAGTATCAGTACCAATACAACGGGAGAAACGCGGA
>JAJYIL010000248.1 GCA_021790055.1 Bacteroidota bacterium | reverse complement strand
CGTTTCTTTTATTCCTGCTTCGAGCAATGAATCCACAACGCGGTCGGGATATCTTTGAGCAAAAGATTCACCGCAATAAAATATTGCCGCAAAAATTAGAATCAGGCTAAAGCGTACCAAACGTTCTATCTCCAGCGTCACCCAACCCTGGTAAAATATAGCCCTTGTTGTTCAACTCTCTATCCAAAGCGGCACCGTAAATCCGGACATCCGGATGCAAAGTATTTAGCTTCTTAATTCCTTCGGGCGCAGCTACCAGGCAGGCAAAAATCAAGTTCTTTACTCCGCGCTTTTTCAAATAGTTTATTGCTTCCGCGCCGCTACCCCCGGTTGCAAGCATTGGATCTATTAATAAAACTTTTGCCGCATCAATATTTTTCGGAGTCTTATAGTAATACTCTATCGGTTTTAAAGTCGTCTCATCCCTCTGCAGTCCGATATGACCAACCTTAGCTTCGGGAATAACTTCAAGAAAGCCGCTGACCATGCCAAGCCCCGCACGAAGCACCGGTACCAGAACAATCTCATGACTTAATTTGTAACCGGTTGTTTTCTCAAGCGGTGTCTCTACTTCAAAGAGAGTTAGCTGTAAATCCTTACTAATATCAACGGCAAGTATATTAGAAATTCGCTTTACTGCTGCTCTAAAGGCTTCCGGTTCTGTTTTAACATCACGCAGAACCGTGATATCTCTTTTAACCAACGGATGATCTATTAAATGAAAGTTGCTGTACTCAACCGGCATATCTTCTCCTATTTAGTTAAGTTAATTTTTCTTCCAAGCGCCGAAAGCAGGTTTATTAGCGGCGATAACGGCGGAGTGTAATTATAATTTATCTTTGCCAGAGCATCCGCAGGCTGACGAGTTTTTATTAAGCTTGAAATTATATCACCGTAACCCGATACCTCTTTGCCGCCAAGAAACGAAGCGCCTAAAATTCTTTTACTTTCTTTTTCATAAACAATCTTGCCGAAAACATTCTCACTATCGGGCATTACTTTTACAAGATTTGGAACAGCCTGGTAGACCGAATTAAAATTATACCCATTCTTCCCTGCTTCTTCAGAAGTTATGCCGACGGTAACAAAATATTTATCAAATAACTTAACAGCTAAATTCTTTATCACCGATTCAACATGCTGATTTTCTCCCGCGGCATTCGCTCCGGCTGTATGTCCATATTCATGAGCCACAGTCGCAAGCGGAATATAATCATTCTTGTTCGTTACTCCGTTTTTAACTTCTATGTTATCGCCCGCAGCAAAGATATTTGAATCGGAAGTTCTCAAAGTGCTATCCACTTCAATTCCTCCGTACTTTCCTATTTCCAGTCTTGCTTTTTGAGCAAGAAAGCTATTAGGTAAGAAGCCTGCAGCCGTAATTATCAGATCAACTTCAATCTCTCTGCCTTCGATCTCAATGCCTTTAATATTCTGTTTACAATCGGATAAGTGAACGAGGGGCTTTGATACGCCGTAGAATGCTCTGACTCCTTTATCTTTCAGCAATTCTTTCACCAAGAAACTGATTTCAACTTCTGCGGAAGGCAGCGGCAGCTTTTCCTTTTCAATTAGAATTGTCTCAAGATTCAGTTTTTGAAGCGTGTCAATAATCTCCAAGCCAACGTAGCCGGCGCCTATAACAGCGCAGGTCTTACATTTATTTTCCTGAATGTAAGCGCTTAGGTTATACAAGTCGTCAATTGTTTTAAATTGAAAGACATTTTTTACACCTTCAGGAAGATAAGGAATCTTCTTTGAGATCGAGCCGGTTGTCAAAATCAGTTTGTCATATTGAACTCGTCGGGCAAGGTTTTCTTTTAAGTCTCTTATTTCCACAAGCTTTTCTTTCCTGTTAATTGATTCGACAAAATGATTAACGAACACGTCAACGCCTTTTTCCTTCTTGAACTTCTCCGGTGTGTAAAAGACTATCTTTTCGTAACCGGAAATTTCACGTGAAAGAACGTACGGCATTTCGCATGTACCAGTGGAAATAAAATTTCCGGCTTCAAACATTATCAATTCAGCACCCGGGTTTGCTCTCTTTGCTTTGGCTGCGGCAGCAGGTCCGGCAGCGTTTCCGCCTATTACCACTATTCTTCCGGCTTTAATCATTTCTTCTTAAAAGATAAAGTGAACGGAACGCCGGTAAATCCAAACTTCCTTCTTATCAGCTTTTCAAGGAATCTCCTGTAATGCTCCGGGATTTCCTTTGGATAATTTGAAAAGAAAAGAAATACAGGATAATGAGAGCCTGCTTGAGTAATGTATTTAATCTTTACCTCCTTACCGGTACCGGTTGAAGGCGGCGGCACCCTTTCGATTTCCTTAAGCAAATTATCATTCAGAACGTTTGTAGGGATCTTCTTCCTGCGCTCTTCATTTATCGCAATGCATTGATCAATAAGCTTGAAAATCCTTTGCTTCGTCAATGCAGAAATAAAAATCACAGGCAAATAATCTAAAGCACCTGCAGCATCCATGATTGTGTCTTCAAAATTCTTTGCTGTGTTATTTTCTTTCTCAATCAAGTCCCACTTATTTACCGCAAGTATAATTCCTTTCCGTCGACGCACTGCCTCATCAATAATTTTCTGATCCTGCTTCTCAAGCCCCCTTTCGGCATCCAGCATTACAACCGTAACATCGCACTCACCGATTGCCTTAAGAGTCCGTACCATAGAGAAGAATTCTATACTTTCTTCAATTCTTTTCTTTTTGCGAAGACCTGCTGTATCGATCAAGACAATTTCCTGTCCGTAATATTTTAAAATCGAATTGATGCTGTCGCGTGTGGTTCCCGGTATATCGGTTACAATGCTTCTATCATATCCAAGCAGCGAATTTGTCAAAGATGACTTGCCGACGTTAGGTCTTCCGACGATTGCAATTTTCAACCTTGAATCTTCTTCCTCATAATCATCCGCAGCCTTAAATTCTTCCGTAAGCTCATCAAGTAAATCACCGATCTTTCTGCCGGCAAGCGCTGAAACAGGATAAATCCTTTCAGTTCCAAGCCGGTAGAATTCTGAAGCTTCAGACTCATAATTTTCAGAATCAACCTTGTTTATAAGTAGAAAGAATTTCCTACCTGAGGTTCGCAACATCGATGCTATTTCAATATCAACCGGATTTATCCCTGTGCGAACATCAACTATAAATAAGATTGCGTCTGCTTCGTTGATTGCAATCTCCACTTGCTCTCTTATTGCAGTTTCAAAAAGATCATCCGAACCCGGTACATAGCCGCCGGTATCGATCAACTGAAAGTCTTTCCCGTTCCATTCAACCTCACCATAATTCCGATCGCGCGTAACGCCGCTTTTATCATCAACAATGGCTCCTCTTTTTCCAACCAGCCGGTTAAAAAGCGTCGATTTGCCGACATTTGGTCTTCCTACTATTACAACAACAGGTGTACTCATAATCTTAAAAAAATTTCACAATCCAACATTACAAGATACTTCTTAAACACAAAAAAAGCGATTTTACATCCCGTGTAAAATCGCCCTTAAAATTGAAACTTACCTTACTTACCGGTCATCTTCAGCAGGTATCATTCTCTTAGTACTAGAATAATAGAACGACGAAATTAACCTGTCTATTCCATTATTCCACTTCTCCATTATTCCGTAGTTTCTTTCTCAAGTAAAATTATATTTAAAAGTTATATGATAGGTTTATTGTCGGAATTAAATGTTCCTGCCCGGCGACATTTATATGATTCAATCGCAGATTCATTGCAAGAGTATTATTGTACTGATCAACTGACCAGATAGCATCCAGCATACTTAAGAAATGATTGATGTAAACAAAAATCAGTGCAGTATTGCCGTCGGTGTAATAAGAGTTTGCAAGACCACGCTGGTGCGCATACCATAAAAATTGATCTGTCAACGGCTGATCGGTAGAACTCGGAATATGAAAATCCGTATCATTCATATTCGCTTTGGACCATCCCTCGCTAAACTGCGGATACTTGCCTATCATTTCATAATACTGTTGCTGCGCGTACGGGAATAACTGGTGCGAATAGCCGTCGCCGATAGCAAGCTCAAGCCTGTTTAATTCAGACCAATTTATATCAATATTATATTTTGTAAAGTCAGTGTTATTATTCATTGCCTGCCAGTTGACATTATTTTTAAATACCTGGTAGTCGCTTGCTTTAAGATCAGGGTTTAAATTATTCAAATGTTGTAAAGTCCATGCTGCATATTTTGCAACGCTCCAATTTTGGTTTGCATATTGCTGAAAGAAGGCTGTTTGAAAATCGCCCTTATGAGTATAAATAATTGCTGTTGTAACTGCCGCGGCTTCAACAACAAAAAAGATTCCTGCCTTCAAATAATCCCCGGCATAAAATTCACCGGAACCGGGAAGTATTAAAGAAAACAATCCGCCGAGCCATCTTGATTTATGCCCGGCTTTTTCCTGCGCAACAGCTAAATTTAATTCCGGTGCCTGCATGATATCATTTTTTGCAACAATCTTTGAATCGAGAAAAAGATTTCCCGTTAATTTTAGTTTAGTATTCTCCTTTGTCTGTGAGCTTGCAGAAATAAATGGAATGAAAACAATGAGAATAACAAACACTATTTTAAAGTGTACTTTTATCATTTAATCCCTCTGTAATTTTTTATATATCGAACCCAAAGAGCAGTCCGCCATAGATTCTCCATTCCTTTCCGTAAGTAATCGTTTTATTCAAAACAACGGTTGAGAACCTATCGAAACCGTAAGCGGCACTGATAAACAAATCGGTCGGGAATTCGTAGAACGAATCCATCGATACTCTAATCTCGGCACCGGCGCCTTTTTTAAATACATTGCTTTCGCCTGCATTCCAGGCATTTCCAACATCTCCAAAGAACGACATGAAAATTTTATCCACGTACAGAACTCCTATCCGTGTATCTATATCGGTTAGCAAGGGGAATCTGTAAGTCAAATCGAACCAGGCAAGCTTGTTTCCGCTTATGGCATAGAAGGGATAAGCCTTCATTCCAACAATACCTCCAAGGTAAAAATCAAAAAAGTCCGGAACGGTCTGACCGAAAATATTTCCGAGGCGGAATTGAGTTGTTAATGTGCTTCTTGTAAATACCGGGAAATGAATTTGCGTGTTCAATTCCAACCTGTGGAAATCATAAGTATTATAAACCGGCTGAAGCGTTCCGTTTACAACCTGATAATTACCTTCCGGGTTGAACTTATTCATTTCGTAATTATATGTTAAATCAAACGAAGTGCCTACAGGATTTATTTCTTCATCTTTTGAAGGATGAATTGCGTTAAATGTATACTGCAATTGTAGGTTGTTGCTTATCAAATAAGAGTCGTTAGTTGAAGGATACAAATACGGTATGCCGTT
>JAJYIL010000247.1 GCA_021790055.1 Bacteroidota bacterium | reverse complement strand
GACTCCACTGCCTGCAAAGATTCCGATTCTCTGTCCTTTACCCACAGTCAGCAAACCGTCTATCGATCTTACTCCGGTTTGCAACGGCGAGTCAATTCTCTTTCGTCTTAGCGGGCTCGGCGGTTCATTAAAAACAGGTAAGTAACATGAGCACATCAAGTCGCCTTTACCGTCAATCGGATTTCCCAAACCGTCAATCACGCGACCTAGAAGGCTTTCGCCGACCCCAATCTGGAAGCTTCTTCCCGAAGCAATTATCTCGCATGATGGCGAAATATTGTTTACTTCTCCAAGCGCTATAGAAAGAACCTTTCCGTCTTTAAATCCGACTACCTCGGATTTGCAAACTTCGGTCCCTACCTTATCAAGGACAGTACAAATTTCTCCGAGAGAAACATTCGGACCTGCAGAAACGATTACAAGACCGATTACATCAGTAACTTTTCCGTTTACTTTTATTAGATCGGCTCTTTCGATCGATCTCATATGCTTGCTCAATATTTTTAAGGCAGTTTCCATCTACAATTCTTCGGAATAAATATTAGCCTCTAAAGATTTTTTCAGCTCATTAAATTGCGAGGATATTCTTGCATCCACGTTGCCGATCTCGGTTTCTATAAAGCATCCTCCCGGTTCTATCCTGCTGTCCGCTTCAAACTGTATTTTAGAAAGCATTGAATCAAATTGCCTCTTATCGATAACGTTGTTTAATACATCAAGATCGGCGGGATTTATCTTAACCAAAACTTTATTGCTTCCGATAACCCTTTTTATAGCTTCTCTCAATGTTTCATTTATTATTGTCTCTTCAGAAATTTCCCTTCGTACAATCTTTTCAGCAATGGAGATAGCCAGCTCGATTACAACCTTTTCAAATACATCCCCGTAACCGGATATCTGCTTATCTAAAGAAGACAAAATCCTGTCAACGTCGGAAAACTTTTTAGCCAGCTTTTCCGAATATTCCTTTTCAAGTTTTTCACTCGCCAACTTATGCCCGTCGCTGTATCCCTTCTCGTAGGATTGTTGTATCTGCCGTTTAAAGAAAATCTCCTCCCGCTCGGTTTCAATCCCTGAGCTCTCTAAAGGATTTTTCAGTTGTATATTCAGCCTTTTAGACTTAGTACCGACTTTAATTATGCTAGACATAAATCTCGTCCGATCCTCCACGCATGTTTAGAGCTATCTCTCCGCTCTCTTCAAGCGCCTTAATTAAATCTATTATCTTTGCCTGCGCAGCCTCAACTTCTTTTAATTTAACCATTCCCATATATTGAAGCTCTTCTTTTAAAAGATCAGAAGCCCTTTCAGACATGTTGGTATATATCTTCTGCTTTAATGCTTCATCGGCAATCTTTAGTGAAAGCGCAAGATCCTTCCTATCAACTTCACGCAGAATCTTTTGAATATCTTTGTCCTGGATATTTACGATGTCGTCAAACAAGAACATCAGCCGTTTTACCTCGCCGGCTACGTCGGTATCTTTCTGCTCCAAGCCCGTCAAAATTTCTTTACTTAAGCTTACGTTAGTTCTATTAAGAATCGCAGCCAGGCTTTTCGTTCCGCCTATCTTGCTTAAAGATTGGCTCATGCTGAAGCCTGCCATATCGTCCACTACCTTTTCGATTTGCTTTAAAGTCTGCGGAGAAATTTTTCCAAGCGTCGCAATGCGATATACAACATCACTTCTAAGCGGCTCTTGCAATTCCTTCAGCGCGGCTGCAGTTTGATCGGGATGAAGGTGAGAAAGAATTAAAGCAATGGTCTGCGGATGCTCTTTACTTAGGAAGCTGATCAACTGGGCTGAATCAGCCTTTTTTAAAACGTCAAAGCCGCGGAGAGTTGTTAGGTTCTTTACTTTCTCAATAATCTCTACTGCCCTGTTTATGCCGAAAGATTTCTCAAGCACGGCGCGGGCATATTCAAGTCCTCCTTCAAGAACATACTCACGGGCTGTTACCATTCCGTAAAACTCTTCCATTACGGCATCAACGGTTTGCGACGGGATGTTCTTCACCTTTGAGATCTCCGTCGAGATCATTTCTATTTCAGCTACATCAAGATGCTTAAATACTTCAGATGCGTTCTCAACATTAAGTGCGATCATCAGCAGAGCAGCCTTTTGAACGCCGGGAACATCTACCGATTTTACTTCTCTTGGCGGCATGTTTTCACACTAAAATTCATCTTCATGTAGCCACGCATTAATTAGCTTGGCTGCCTCTACAGGATTTTTAGATACATAGTTGGCAATCTTTTCCTGCTGGTTTCTCTTTTTAACAGCGTCCTCGGAAATATCATCTTCAATATCGCCTACAGGCAGCATAGGCTTTTTAATCCTGGCGCCGATTTGCGGAGCTGCATCGTTCTGCGGCAGCTGAGGTCTGGCATAGCTATCTAATGCAAGCTCTCCGTTGTTAAAGGTGCCGATTATAATCTTTTCCGATTTTAAGCGCTTCATCAAGCTTTTAAGAAGGAAGATTGACGCAGCGACTGCAAGCACCATCAGCAAAGGGTTTGTCCATTTATTCATATCATCAAGCGGGTTCGGCTTGGTCATCTGAATATTATCGACTTCCTTTGTCTGGAAGGGAATATCTACCATCGAAAACTGATCATTCCTCGTCGGGTCGATACCGACCGCATTCTTTACAATTTCCTCCAGCTTGTTTAGTTGATCTATCGGTCTCGGCTCATATACAGTCTCAACATTACCTCCCTTTTTAACTTCCTTCGGAATATCATTTACAACTGCGGCGACGCTTAACCGGTTGATATTTCCTGTACCCGATACAACCTTCTCTATCGTTTTATTAATCTCGTAATTTGTAGTATTGTTATCGCTTATCTGCGCGGTTGAATCTCCAAGATTCTTCCCGTTGTTCGAAGTCTTAATATCCTGCTCGCTGACAGCAACTTGAGAATTAGGATCATAAGATTCCATTGTCTTTTCCACCTGGTCAAAATTCAAGTCGGCATTTACTTCAACCATTGAATTCCCATAGCCTAAAACATTGTCGAGTATAGCCTGAGCCTTTTGAGCAAGATATTTTTCAACTGTCTTTTTAATTTCATATTGCCTTGAGCTTGAAACTGCAAGCGGATCGTCGTCTTCATTATTCGACAAAAGCTTTCCCTGGGTATCGATCAAAGTTACTTTGCCGGGAGTCAAGCCTTCCACGCTTGCCGAAACAAGATTAGTAATTGCAACAATATTTCCTCTCGTCAACTGGTAATTGTCTCTCAATTTCAAAACAACTGCAGCGGTAGTCGGCTTTTGCTCATCTTTAAAGACCGACTTCTGCGGAACAACAATGTGCACCCTGGCTCCTTCAACTCCGTCTAATTCCATAATAGATTTAGCAAGCTCGCCTTCAAGCGCACGCTTGTAATCCAGCTTCTGCATAAAGTCGGACATACCCATCGTTGTCTTGTCGAATATTTCATAGCCTACAATGCCCGAGCTCGGAATTCCTTTTCCGGCTAACATTATCCTTTCCAGGTATACTTTATCTTTCGGTACCTTTATAGTTCCGCCGTTATCCGTAATCTCGTAGGGAATCTTCTCAGTATTCAATTGGTTTATAACCTTAGATGCGTCCTCCTGCGAGAGATTTGAAAACAGCGGTGTGTAGCTTGGCTGGTTCATAAACACTAATAAAATTCCAAGCAGCAATACTGTTCCGGCTACGGCGCTGCCGATTACAAGCTTCTGCTGAAGCGTAAGCTTGTTGAAGATATTTAGAATTTGACCGAACGGATTTTCTTTCATCTGTATTAAACTTGAATTTGAGTTAATTCTTTATACATGTCTAAAGCTTTGTTTCGGATTTCCATCAGAAGATCCAGGCTTGTCTTAGCCTTCTCTCCGGCAATCATTACATCCTGTATTTGAACATTGCCGCCTTCAACATATTCTTTGGTAAGCTTGTCGGCATTAAGCTGGCTTTTATTTACGCCGCCGATGAAGTCTGTAAGAATATTTCCGAAGTTCTCCTTGCCGGTACTGTTTGCATGTATTTCAGAATTGATGCTTGGAATTAACTTGCTAATTGAATTGATCGTCATCTTAACCTCTTCTATCGATTAGTGAACCTAATTTTACTCCTGATAATTTTCCGCTTCTTTCATAAAAATGATAATCGGCTACCTCAGCCTTATTTTGCGGATACAGCTTCGCAAAAAAATCTTTTTCTTCCTGCTGAAGACTACCTTGCTTTGCCTGCTGAGCCTTAGCGATTGCAGCCGGGGTTTTACTATCCGGCTTTTGTGCAGCAGGCTGTTTTACTTTAGCCTGCTTGCCGGTATTTAAAATTCCATGCGGTGAATAATTACCGATTGCGTTCATTCCTATTCCCACTCTAAATCTCCATCGAATCTTTTGCCATCTGCTTTGATGAATTTAGCGCGGTCAAATTTGCCTCGTAGCTGCGCGAAGCAGAGATCATATCAACCATCTCCGTAACTATATTAACGTTGGATTCCTGGACGTAACCCTTGTCGTTTGCATTGGGATTATCGGGCTCATACACAATGTCTCCCGGCGTTCTGTCGGTCATTTCCTTTGTAGTATCTAATAAATTATTGTTTGTTGAAGAAGCCATTATTTCGGGAGTTGAAATATGTCCCGGCTCGGTAACATTCAATTGAAGCGTACTCGCCTCCGAGGAAAGATTGTTTGCAAACGGATTTTGTGAAGCCGTGACCTCCAAATATTTTCTTTGGTACGGCTGACCATCGGCAGCCCGTGTAACGTCTGCATTTGCAATGTTCTCGGCGATAATGTTCATCCTCTTTCGCTGTATGCTTAGTCCTTGAGCGCTAATATCAAAGCCCGGGAAAGTTGGTCCAATCTTCATACTGTTACTCCGTTAATAACGCTTTGAATAGTCTTATAGTAGTCTGAAATTTTTGTTGAGGCAAACTTGAAGTTAAGATAATTCTCGGCTAAGTCTGCCATTTCTTTATCTATGTCTACGTTATTCACACCGGAAGCATCATTATTGTTATGGTCTGTAACAATTTTATAATCGGGGGAATTACCACTTTGTATGCCGGGAGAAATGAAATGGCGCTCATCGGTTGCCTTCATTTGCGCATTCATATTTTCGGCAAGCACATCTTTGAAAACAACATCCTTCCTCTGATAATCTTGGGTTCCGATATTAGCAATGTTCTCGCTAATTACCTTATTTCTTTCGGCGCAGTAACCGGCAAAATTTTCCAGCAGCTTAATTGTAGATACTGACATATTCTTACCTAATTATTATTTAAGATCGGAGACTCAAAATAAATGCCACTAGAAAAGATTGAAAGCAGCTTTAGATGTGATAGATAAAGTCCCTGGATTGGCTAATTCTGAGCACTTGTAAATTATTAGGCATGCA
>JAJYIL010000246.1 GCA_021790055.1 Bacteroidota bacterium | reverse complement strand
TTTAATGTTGTCGAGTTCTTTTGTTATTTCTTCCTTCAAAAGTTGGAACCCGTTTCTGGAGTAGTATTCACGTTCTTGCTTTTTGTATACCGATGCTATTGTGTCGAAATGTTATAAAAGTTCAGAGCTGTAGTTAAGGATAAGTAGGGAGGTGTTTGAAAAATGTTAGCCAGTCTAAAATTTTTTTTCTCGCTTCTTTTATCAAACTAACTTTCAGATATAAAAAAATCAATAATGCGCTATCATCCCGGAGGCCATGTCATCTTTCTGCCGCCAATTAAATGCAAGTGAAGATGATAGACTTCCTGCCCGGCATTAGCTCCGCAATTTAAAACCAATCTAAAGCCATCCTTGTCAATATTCATTTCTTTGGCAAGCTTGTTTGCGGCGTCAAATAGATCGCCGAGAAGTTGGGCGTGCTTCTTGCCGTCGATGTCGGTTACCTTTGGTATTTCAATTTTCGGAATGATTAATACATGCACAGGAGCCTGAGGATTTATATCTTTGAATGCGAGAACTGTGTCTGTCTCATAAACAATGTCTGCCGGAATTTCCCGCTTAATTATTTTTGAAAAGATTGTATCTGCCATAATTATTCTTCCTTCTCGATTCCAAATTTCTTCATTTTGTTATACAAATGACTTCGCTGAATATCAAGCACTTCAGCAGTTTTACTGATGTTCCAGTCATTTGCCTTTAGCTGTTTGATAATAAAAGCTTTCTCAGCTTTGTCCTTGAATTCCTGGAATGAATTGCTCGTATCGATAATGTCTCCGAGAGATGTCTTTCCTGATGTAAATAGAAATTCGATTTCTTTTTTAGTGATTTCCTTTTTATCGATCAAGATTATGATTCTTTCAATTGCGTTGCGAAGCTCTCTAACATTGCCGCTCCATGAAAAGGACTGCAGAAACTTAACAGCGTCTTCCGAAAAGCTAACCGACGGTTTTTTGTGCCTGGAGGTAATGTCGTTTGCAAAATGATTGACGAGTATACGGATGTCTTCAATTCTTTCGCGCAGAGGCGGAATCTGTAACGGAATAACATTCAGACGGTGAAAAAGATCTTCCCTAAAATTACCTTTCTCAATTTCTTCTTTAAGGTTTTTGTTCGTAGCGGAAATTATTCTCACATCAACTTCAATCTTCTTCGTGCCGCCTACGCGCTCAATTTTACCATCTTCAATTGCACGAAGAACCTTTGCCTGAGCCTGCAGGCTCATATCGCCGACTTCATCAAGAAAAATTGTCCCTTTATTTGCAAGCTCGAACTTTCCGATTCGCTGCTGAATTGCGCCGGTAAATGAGCCTTTTTCATGCCCGAATAATTCCGATTCGATTAATTCATTAGGAATGGCAGCGCAGTTAACTTCAACAAACGGCTTATACTTACGCTGGCTTTTGTTATGAATAGCCCTGGCAACCAATTCCTTACCCGTACCATTTTCTCCAGTAATCAATACTCGAGTATCAATTGGTGCTACTCGATCAATGATTTCCAGAATGCTTTTAATAGCTTTGCTGCTGCCGAGAATCTCTCCATCGGCTTGAAGAGTTTTTTTAATTTCCTTATTCTCGGTAAGTAGGTTATACTGGTCGACGGCATTCCGCACGCTAATCAAAAGCTTGTCCCTGTCTATCGGCTTTTCAATAAAATCGAATGCGCCAAGCTTTGTTGCCTTAATTGCGTTCTCAATACTCCCGTGAGCGGAGATAATGATTACCGATGCGTTGGAATTATTTTCTTTTATTTTTTTTAGAACTTCAAAGCCGTTCATTTCAGGCATTTGAATATCAAGAAGCAGGCAGGCAAACTCATTGGATAAAAAATTCTCTAAACCCTCCTTCGAGTTGTTTGAGTATTCAACCGGGTAATCTTCATATTCGAGGATCATCTTTATGCTTTCGCAAATTTCCTTTTCGTCATCTATAATAAGTATTGAATTCATTCTTGTTCCTACGGAAAACTATACCCGCAATAAAATAATGATTTTGTAAGCATTACTTGCGAAGGTAGAACCTCTTTATTTATTTTCAACAGCCTTCCAAAGATGTCACCAAGTGTATCGGCATGTATATCCCTCGGATCGATTGAAGACTGAACTACAAAATCTTGTTCAAAAACTTCCACAAAATAACCAATAAGATCAGATAAATCAAAAATATTTCCTGTGTAGGAAAGGAAAGCGGCGCCGAAGAAATGAGCAAGTTTATCTTTGTCTCCAAAATTGTTCTTTGGTGAAGTGAAGAACAGGTATTTAGGTAGATTTCTATTCTTCTGCTTGAAGACGGATTCTTTTGCAGATTCCAGCGGATATTTAATAATTATTGGAAGAAGCGGAATTTTAATTGGCACAATATTGTAAGGAATGACCGTAAAGATAAGCGCGAAAAGTGCCTCGCTATAGTTTCCGTTGGTTAGCTTAAGCGCCTCTTTAAAAACTGAATCTGTACGCGAAGGATCATTCATCCTGTATTTTAATTCAGCAAAATGACTTGACGCTATGTAATCGGACAGCTTATTCACTTCAATTCCAAGCCTTGATTGCTGTGAAAATAAATTCGAATTAATTAAAACCAAAAAACAGATCAATACGGGAAGGGATGAGTTAAAATATTTAGTCGTCATTTATTCATAAAAAATCTGCTTGTGAAAGATAATTATTTCTTTAGATAAATGAACCGGCTATCCCGCTATTGCCTTTAATTATAAAAATGCTTTTTTAGCTATTATAAAATAATATTATTCAAGTTTGTATAACCCCCACGTTAAACTTTGGAATATCAGGATTGTTATCAGCCGCTTCAATTGCCATCGAAACGTAATCACGGGTTAGTGCGGGATCGATTATTTCATCAATCCATAATCGCGCGGCGGCATAAAGCGGTGTGCTTTTATCTTCATACGATTTCATGATTTCATTCAGCAACTTCTTCTTTTCATTTTCGTTGAAAGTTTTTCCGGTTTTTTCTTCCTGCTTTATTTTGATATCAAGAAGTACGCTGCCTGCCTGTGCGCCGCCCATTACTGCAATCTTAGCATTAGGGTAAGCGAAGATGAATCGCGGATCGTAGGCTTTGCCGCACATTGCATAATTGCCCGCACCGAAGCTGTTGCCCATTATTATCGTAATCTTCGGAACTACCGAATTAGCTACCGCATTTACCATTTTAGCGCCGTCTTTTATGATGCCGCTGTGCTCGGCTCTGCTGCCTACCATAAAGCCGGTAACATCCTGCAAAAATAGAAGAGGGATTTTCCTCTGGTTGCAGTTTAAAATAAATCTCGCTGTTTTGTCTGCGCTGTCTGAATAAATTACTCCGCCAACCTGCATCTCTCCTGTTTCTGTTTTAACAACGCTTCTTTGGTTTGCTATAATTCCTACCGCCCAGCCGTCAATGCGGGCGTAAGCAGTAATTATGGTTTTGCCGTAACCGGCTTTGTATTCATCAATCTCCGAGCCGTCGACAATCCTTGCTATTACTTCGTACATGTTATAAGGTTTAATTTGGTCTTCCGGTAAGATGCCGTAAATCTCTTTGGGTGAATAGAGAGGGAGTTTGCTTTCGATTCTGTTAAAACCAGCTTTTGGCTTAACTCCAATTTTATCAGTCAACTTTCTAATTTGCCGAAGACACTCTTCGTCGTTCTTCATTACATAGTCGGTAACGCCGGAAATGTTTGACTGGACTTTTGCGCCGCCTAAGCTTTCATTGTCAATAACTTCTCCAATTGCGGCTCTAACAAGATGAGAGCCTGCAAGGAAAACCGAACCTTCGCCTTCAACGATTAAAGCTTCATCGCTCATAATAGGAAGATAAGCGCCGCCTGCAACGCATGGTCCCATTATTGCGGCAATCTGCGGAATTCCTTTTGCAGACATAACTGCATTGTTTCTGAAAACTCTTCCGAAATGTTCTTTGTCGGGGAATATGTCGTCCTGCAAAGGAAGGAAAACACCGGCGCTGTCAACGAGATAAATTACCGACAGATTGTTATCCATTGAAATTTCCTGTGCACGTAAATTTTTCTTTGCAGTAATAGGGAACCACGCACCGGCTTTTACTGTTGCATCGTTGGCAATTATAATATGGTATTTACCGTTAATTTTTCCTATGCCGTAAACAGTACCAGATGAAGGAGCGCCGCCGTATTCTTCGTACATATTGTACGCCGCAAATGTGCTGAGTTCGAAAAATTTACTCCCTTCGTCTAAAAGCTTATTTATTCTTTCCCTGGCAGTAAGCTTTCCTTTGGCTTTATGCTTCTCGATGGCTTTCTTCCCGCCGCCTAACTTTATCTTTTCTTTTTCCGCTTCAAGCTTCCTTAAAAGATTCTTGTAAAAGTCTTCTCTTCTAAGAAAAGCTTCATCCTTCTTTAGAACAGTTCCGATATTTGACATTTTTTTATTCTTTTGATATTTGAGTTTTTATTTATCCTTTACAAGGATGCATTAGATTGCATATTATCTTTCCTATGGCTTGACCTCGCATAGGTCAAATTGTAGTAGAAATATTATAGCGACAAGAATAACAATCCTCGCAGAGAATTCATAATAAAATTATTCTTGCAGCAGTTCTCTTGCAATTACGATTCTCTGAATCTCCGAAGTGCCTTCACCGATTGTAAGCAGTTTTACATCGCGGTAAAATTTTTCAACCGGGAAATCTTTAATAAAGCCGTAACCGCCGAAGATTTGAACCGCATCGTTAGCGGCTTTCTCTGCCGCCTCGCTTGCGAACAGCTTTGCCACAGCAGACTCCTTTTTATTAGGCAGACCTTTATCTTTTAGAGAAGCTGCTCGGTATGTTAGCATTCTCGCTGCTTCGATATTGGTATGCATATCTGCCAGCTTAAATTGAATCGCTTCAAATTCTGCAAGCTGCTTACCGAATTGTTTTCGCTCCTTGCTGTATTTTGAAGCGGCTTCAAATGCGCCTTGAGCAAGCCCGACGCTTAAGGCTGCGATTGAAATTCTTCCTCCCTCAAGAATCTGCATTGCCTGGATAAACCCTTCACCTTCATTGCCGATTAAATTTTCTTCCGGGACTTTGCAGTTTTCGAAAATTAATTGAGTAGTATCGCTTGCCCGCATTCCGAGCTTGTTTTCCTTTTTGCCGGCGATAAAGCCTTCCCATCCCTTTTCTAAAATGAAAGCCGAAATTCCTTTCTTACCCTTAGTCTTATCTGTAATTGCCATAACGACCGCAGTCTCGCCAACAGATCCGTGAGTAATAAAAGTTTTGTCTCCGTTAATAATGTAATAGCCGTTCTTCTTTTCTGCTATTGATCTCATACCTGCAGCGTCGCTCCCGGAAGACGATTCGGTTAATCCCCACGCGCCAATCTTTCTACCGGATGTTAAATCGGGAAGATACTTCTTCCGCTGAGCTTCA
>JAJYIL010000245.1 GCA_021790055.1 Bacteroidota bacterium | reverse complement strand
TATGTTACTTGCATTAGTTAGATCGCTTGCTGAACTAGTACTTGGACAGGATACTACCAATAGTGTTGTCAATAGAGCAGATACCGGTCGGACGTGTGACGGAGTAGGCGGGTTAAGCGGCGGCGGCGGAACATCCCGCTTACTCTGGGATTATCCTCCGCAGCAAAGAAATAAAATTCTTGATTACCTCTTCAAGCCGGATTACGGTGCAAGCCTGCAAATCCTGAAAGTTGAAATCGGCTGCGATGCAAACAGTACAAACGGCGCTGAAGCCAGCCATATGCGTACACCGACTGATTCGAATTTTAATAGGGGTTATGAGTGGTGGCTGATGGAACAAGCTAAGCTAAGAAATCCAAACATTAAATTATACGGATTGGAATGGGGAGCTCCCGGTTGGTTTAACGGAGGATTCTGGTCGCAGGATAATATTAATTATATAATTAGCTGGATAAAGCATGCCTGGACTGATCATCAACTGCACATCGATTACATCGGCGGATGGAATGAATCCGGCTGGAATAAAACGTGGTTTGAGAATCTTAAGAAAGCAATTATCAGCAACGGCTTGACTACAAAAGTTGTTGCAGCAGATAACAGCCCGGGCTGGAATGTTGCTGCCGACTTAATCAGCGATACGGCATTTCGTTCTGCCGTTGATATAATCGGCTTGCATTATCCATGCGGATGGATGCAGCCGGAAAAAACTTGTTCGGATCCGAATTATACTACCGAGGCAGAAAATTTAAACATGCCTATCTGGGCGAGCGAAAGCGGTTCCCAGAATTATGATAACGGTGCCCTGCCGCTGGCGCGCGCTCTTAACCGGGATTACATCGACAGCAGAATTACGGCTTATATTAATTGGACTGTGGTTGCGGCATGGTACAGCACTCTTCCATATTTTGGAGACGGTCTTATGCTTGCATCGACTCCGTGGTCGGGTTATTATAAAGTCGGCAAAAGCATCTGGGTAACGGCGCAGACTGCACAGTTCGTTCAACCGGGCTGGAGTTATATTGACAGCGCATGCGGGTATTTAGGAGGCAACCGGAACAACGGCAGCTTTGTTACTCTTAAATCGACTGATGGTAAAGACTACAGCATCATAATTGAAACTGTCGATGCCTCTGGGCAGCAAACTGCAAACTTTAGTCTCGCTAAGGGAACTCCTACAAGTACGGTTCATGTTTGGTCCACTAATCTTAATTCGTCCAATGAATCGGATTACTTTGTAGAACAAAACGACATGACACCGGACAACGGTAAATACAGCATTACATTGAAGCCGGGATTTGTTTACACCCTGAGTACTACTTCCGGACAGGCGAAAGGAATTACCATTCCGCCTTCAGACTCAATAATGAAGTTGCCGTACACTGAAAATTTCGAAGCAGACACGCTCGGTCAAATTCCGAAATATTTTGATTCGATCCAGGGAGCTTTTGAAGTTGATAGCTGCAGAGGCGGGCGCATCGGGATGTGCATGCGCCAGCAGATAACTATTCCTCCAATCATGTGGGGCGGAGGATCACCAACTGCACCGCTTGCGGTAATGGGTGATCCTGACTGGACGAACTACCAGGTAAGTATGGACGCCTTGATTGAACAATCCGGTTACGTAGACCTTATCGGACGCTTGAACGCGCAGTCGCAGTCGAACGGTGCATCTCAAGGCTATCATCTCCGTATATCAAGCGCTGGTTCGTGGATTCTATTCAAAGAAAATTTGCAGAATAACGATGCTCAATTAGGAGCCGGCTCCGCTTCTATCGGATTGAATAGCTGGCATCGTCTTTCCCTTTGGTTTAAAGAAGATACGATCAAAGCATTTCTTGATTCAACTTTACTTACAACGGCGGTCGACAACTCTTATTTCCAGGGACAAATAGGAGTACTTGTTAGCAAATGGCAAAATGCCGAGTTCGATAATTTTATAATTATACAAACTGATAACGTTGGCGGGATAACCGTTGACGATGCAATAGAAGGCAGCGGCTATAATGAATTTAATTACGTAGGAAACGGCTGGCAGCACTGCAGCGGTTGCGGTTCGGAGTTATACGATGCGACAAACTCGTGGGACAATGTTGCAGGAGATTATGTGACTGTGAAATTTAGCGGCACACAAATTAAGTTCTACGGAGTCAAAGATCCGAAGCATGGCATTGGTGCAGTATCGATTGACGGAGGTCCGGAAACGAATATTGATTTCTATGCTGCCGTTAGAGCCGGCAATCAATTGATGTGGACAAGCCCGATACTTGCCGATGCCGATCATGTTTTTAAAATTCGTGTTACGGGAACAAAAAATCCAAGCAGCTCCGATTATTTTGTTGTGCCCGACAGAGTTGTTATTTTCTCATCCTCCACAGCCGGAGTAAAAGAAACAAGCGTTATCCCGGAAGGTTATTATCTTTTTCAAAATCATCCGAATCCGTTTAACCCGACGACAGTAATCAGTTTTCAAATCCCGGTTAGAGCTTTAGTATCCTTAAAAATTTATGATGAGCTTGGAAGAGAAACGGCTACTTTGATAAATAACGAATTTATATCTGCGGGCAAACATGAAATAAATTTTGATGCCTCCCGCTTTTCAAGCGGAGTTTATTTTTTTGAGTTACGAGCTGGAAGTTTTACCGATACTAAGAAAATGATAATTTTAAAATAATTATTCGAGTACCTTGTTCGGGTGCCGCCGGTTGGTATGAGTTTTAAGCCTCCTTTCTCATATTAAGCAGGCGGCAAATTATTATTGCAATTTAAATGAGTAAAAAACTTTATAACCAAAATTCTTATAAAATAATGAAAAAAATTTCTGTTCCCTTTTTTTTAGCAATGATGATAAGCTCTTTGTCTTTGGCTCAGGGTAAATTTGATACTTCTGTGCCGGAAGTAAAAACCGAAAACGGTATGATAGAAGGAATCAATGATTCCGGGGTCTTAATATTTAAAGGGATACCTTATGCGCAGCCACCTGTTGGGAATCTACGGTGGAAAGCTCCGCAGCCTGTAAAAAATTGGACAGGCGTACGCATGGCGACCAAATTTGCACCTCAACCGATGCAGGCTCCGCTTTTCAGCGATATGGTTTTTAGGTCAAACGGTATGAGCGAGGATTGCCTTTATCTGAATGTTTGGACGCCTGCAAAAACGGACCTGGACAAACTACCGGTGCTGGTATATTTTTTTGGAGGCGGCTTTCTTGCCGGAGACGGTTCCGAATTTCGTTACGACGGCGAGTCGATGGCGCGAAAAGGAATTGTTGTAGTCACTGTAAATTATCGTCTTGGAATTTTCGGATTTTTCGCATATCCGGAACTAACAAAAGAGTCGCCCCATCATGCTTCAGGAGATTACGGCTTATTGGATCAGTCGGCTGCGCTGGGCTGGGTTAGCCGCAATATAAAATTCTTCGGAGGCGATCCTTCAAAAATTACTATTAGCGGTGAATCGGCAGGATCGATGTCGGTATGCGCTCAAATGGTTTCTCCGCTGTCGAGAAATTTAATCGCCGGGGCAATCGGTGAAAGCGGTTCCGTACTTGGAACCGGTCTTGTAAGATCGCTATCCGGTGCTGAAAAAGCAGGGGTCTATTTTGCAAAAAGTATCGGTGCTAATTCCCTTGCGGAACTTAGAGCCATACCTGCAGATAAATTACTTGCAGAGGCTTCCAGAATGCCCGGCATTTATTTCTCAATAACTATTGACGGTTATTTCCTTCCAAAAAGCCCTGAAGAAATTTATGATGCCGGAGAAGAAGCGCATGTGCCTCTGCTGGTAGGATGGAACTCGGAAGAGTCTAATTATCATGATATACTGGGGAAGGAAAAGCCCACGGTGGAAAATTACACAAAGGCTGTGCAGAGGCTCTACGGCAAAGATGCTGAAAAAATATTGAAAGTCTATTATGCCTCAAATGACGAAGAAGTTAAACAAGCAGCTACTTATTTAGCAGGGGACAGATTTATCGCTTTCAGTACGTGGAAATGGTTTGACATGCAGTGTAAAACAGGCGGAAAGCCGGTGTACCGATATTGGTATTCACGACCGCGCCCTGCACTTCGAACCGAAATCGGTGCAACCAATATTGATCCCAAAGTATCGCCGACAGGAGCTAAAGGTGCAGTGCACTCATCAGAGATAGAATATGCGTTGGGTAATTTGCCGACCAACAGGGTTTATAACTGGCAGCCCGAAGATTATAAAGTTTCTGCAATTATGCAGTCTTATTTTGCTAATTTTATTAAAACAGGTAATCCAAACGATCTCGGTGTTCCGGAATGGATCCCGGACGGAAATTCAAAACCGGTGGAAATAATTAATATCGATGTAAATACAAAATTAATCCGTGAGAGCGATAATTTGCATCAGCGGTATTTATTACTTGACCGGTTATATCAAAAATAGATTTTTAACTTAAAGAAAGAAGTATATGAGTAATTCAGTAAAATTAATAAAGTATTTATTCCTTATCCCGTTGGCATTTTTTATTCAATCGAATATTTATGCTCAAAGTGAAGTGAAAGACGGCAGAGTTCAATCAATGGATTTAAATTGGAGATTCCATCTTGGTGAAGCTTACGGTGCGAACAATCCAGCTTTCAATGATGCAGACTGGCGATTATTGAATGTTCCTCATGATTATAGTATTGAAGGAAAGTTCAGCAATAATAATGCAAGCTGCACTGCTTACCTGCCGGCAGGGATCGCATGGTACAGAAAAAATTTTATCTTGCCGCAAGCAGATAAAGATAAGCAAATCGAAATCCAGTTCGACGGAGTTTACGATAACAGCCAGGTTTGGATAAACGGTCATTATCTTGGCAAACGTCCTTACGGATTCATAAGCTTTTATTATGACTTAACTCCGTATCTTCATTTTGGAAATCAGAAAAATGTTATAGCTGTAAGAGTGAATCATTCGTACATTGCAGATTCACGCTGGTATACCGGAAGCGGTATTTACAGGCATGTCCGGCTGTACGTAACTAATCAAGTTCATGTTGCGCATTGGGGAACTTACGTTTCTACTCCTGCGGTAAATAATAATTTTGCAGACGTAAGAATCATAACCAAAATAGAAAACGATGCCCATGAACAGCAGAACCTTACATTAAAAAGTCTTGTACTTGATGAGCATGGAAACGAAGTTGGGCAGACTTCTTCCAGCATACCATTTCAGCCAAATTCAAAATATGATTTTGACCAGACAATAAAAGTAAATAATCCCGTTTTGTGGTCTGATGATCATCCTGTTTTATACGCTGTACTCAGCGAGGTGTATGCCGGGCATCAATTAGAAGACAGAGATTCAACCGCCTTTGGAATTAGAACAATCCGGTTCGATGCCGATAGGGGATTCTTGCTAAATGGAAAGCCGACAATTCTGAAGGGCG
>JAJYIL010000244.1 GCA_021790055.1 Bacteroidota bacterium | reverse complement strand
TCTCCGGACTCCTTCAAAAATATTGAAAATCTTTTTCAGCATTATAATAATAATTTTAGCAATTGAAATGTTAAGAAATGGGTTAATCAAATAATGAAAAGCTCAAAGCAAAAATTAGAAGATAGAAATGTTGAGCTGGTATTAGGGAATTTATTAAGAATTGGCGTTATAGTATCTTCCGTAATTGTTGTCTTAGGCGCAATTATCTTTTTAGCTAAGTATGGGCACAAGGTGCCACATTACATTTTATTTCAAAAAAAGCCGTATAACCTGACTGTGGTTAAAAACTTTTGGAATGAGCTTATCGCCCTGCACGGTCTGGCAATTATCCAGTTAGGCATTTTTTGTCTGGTTGCTACACCTGTATTAAGAGTCGTATTTTCAGTATTCGCTTTTCTAATTCAAAAAGATTATTTATATGTAGCCTTTACAATTATTGTACTTTTGATTTTACTGTACAGTATCTTTATTTAAATAAGAAGATTTTATACCTGACTTATTGGACGGGAAAGTTGCAATTGTTACCGGTGCAGGTAGAGGAATAGGAAAAGCAATCGCTGAAGTTTACGCAGTTAACGGTGCAAAGGTTATAATTACGTCTGCAGTTCACAAAAATGAAATTGAAGAAACTGCATTAAAAATAAAAGGGACTGCAATCATTGCTGATATCACAAAAGAAGGAGACGTTAAGAATTTAGTTGATGCAGTTATAAATCAGTTCAGCAGGATTGATATTCATGTTAATAACGCCGCAAGAGGAATGTTGTTTGTAAATGAAAACTATATGACTGAACCGAAACCATTCTGGGAATCGGATCCGAATAGTTGGCGGATGGTTGTAAATACAAATGTAAACGGAACGTATTTAATGACCCGTGCAGTTATCCCCCAAATGCTTAAACAGAGGTCCGGAAGGATAATTAACATCTCAATAAATCTCGGAACTATGAAGCGCAAAGGTTTTTCTCCCTACGGACCTTCGAAAGCTGCGCTGGAATCAATGAGCGCTATCTGGACTCAGGAACTGGAAGGCACAGATATTACGCTAAATGTTTTATTATTCGGCGGCGCTACATTAAGAGAAATTATTCCTCCTTCTTTACCAGAAGATAAAAGAAACGGAATCTTAAAACCGGAGGTCATTGCGCCTGCGGCAGTTTATCTCGCTTCAGACGATGCAGCAAAAATTAATGGACAAAGGATTATCTCTGTAGATTGGGATAGAGAGCATGAAATTATATAATTTATCAAAAACCAGAATCCCGATATTATCAAGACAATGCCCTTTGTCTTTTGTATCAAACTCTATCATCCCTCAACCATTTTCCATTAGACCACTATCGTCTCTTCGCCGGCTTCCACAAAAATTTATCTATCTTAACGCAGCCGTCCTTATCAAACTCAACTCCCTCGGAGCGGAGAAGGTCCTCCATAATAAACTCATCTCCGAAATGATGCTTGCCTGTTAAAGCACCAAACCTATTTACAACTCGATGACAAGGCAGCCCTGAATCTTTAGCGCCGTTCAATGCCCAGCCGACGGTTCTTGCCGAAGACCGAATTCCGCAGGCTTCGGCAATATCGCCGTACGTAGCAACCTTACCGTAAGGAATCTTCGCAACAATTTTATATACCCGGTCAAAAAAATCTTCCTTGGAATTTTTTTTCTTCGCTGGAGCTTTCTTCTTGCTCTTACTCTTAATCTTACTCTTAATCTTACTCTCGCTCATAATTCTTCACTTAATATTAAAAAAACTCGTAGTTCGAAATGAATAAAAAAGTTTATAAACTGTTGAAACAGTTGAAGCAAATATATTTACCACGATTAACACCGGGATTAATCCCGGTGTTAATGATGAAGAAACACTGCATAGAATAGCTAAGATAAAAGCATGACTGCATGCATCCATGCAGCCTCATGCATCCATGCTTATTTAGTTCTGATTAAACTTCATTAAATATGCTTTTATAAATCTGTTCAAGTCGCCGTTCATTACTCCTTGCACATCCGATGTTTCTTCCTCGGTGCGGTGGTCTTTAACCATGTTGTAAGGATGAAAAACGTACGAGCGTATCTGGCTTCCCCACTCTATCTTCATTTTACTTTTTTCTACTTCGTCCTGCGCTGCTTCCTGCTTTTCAATTTCCAATTGATAAAGCTTCGACTTCAGCATCTTCATAGCGTTATTCCTATTTTGAAGCTGCGAGCGTTCATTCTGGCATGCAGCAACAACACCAGTTGGAATATGTGTAATACGGACTGCAGTTTCAACTTTGTTAACGTTCTGTCCGCCTTTGCCTCCGGAACGGTAGGTATCAACCCTTAAGTCGGCAGGATTTATTTCAATCTCAATCGTATCATCAATCTCCGGTATAACAAACACCGAAGCGAACGAAGTATGTCTTCTCTTATTAGAATCAAACGGAGAAATTCTTACAAGTCTGTGCACTCCGTTCTCTGCTTTCAAATAGCCGTAGGCAAATTCACCTTCAACCTCAATCGTAACACTCTTTACTCCTGCAGTGTCGCCTTCGAGAATATCGACAATAGACATCTTAAATCCGTTCTGCTCGCCCCAGCGCAGATACATTCTCATCAGCATCTCAGCCCAGTCCTGTGCTTCCGTTCCACCAGCACCGGAATGAATTGTCAATATGCAATTTCTAAAATCATCCTTCCCGCTTAGCATATTCTTAAACTCTGCATTCTCGATTGCGGATTTAAGCAACTTCAACTCGCCCTTAATCTCACCGGAAAAAGAATTATCCTCTTCCATCTGTGCAAGCAGAATAAATTCCTCGAGGCTCTGAGCTTTCTTATCAAGCTCTTTCCATAAATCCACCCAAGTCTGAAGTGATTTAATTTCAAGTAAAATCTGTTGAGCTTTTATCTGGTCATCCCAAAAGCTCGGCTCAGTAGTTTTATGTTGAAGATCTAAAATCTTTAAATCCTTATTATCGACGTCAAAGAAAACCTCGTAGCTTAGTGATTCTTTCCTTGTATGTGTTTAATTGTTTTAATTCTTCTTCGAACATGAGTACCTCTATGTGACTGTCTTAGTTAATTTAAAAAGTTGTTTAAATAAATAGAGTATTTGTATATACCGGTATACCGGTATACGGGTATAAAGGTATAGGTTATATGAATAGCTTGCGAACGTATACCATATTCCCCTATACCTATATACCAAATTTCATCAAGCCATTACCTTATTCATTACTTCTGTTTACCTTGTTCAATCTTCGATCTAACAAAATTAATAAAGCCATTTAAAGTTATCTTAGCTGTTTCTATTAATTTTTCTCCAAGGTCTTTCGCTTCGTTATCAATATACTTAAAATCAAAACAGCTTAAAAGATGGTCTTTAAGTTCGTATAAAGAACCTCTTGAAATTCTGTAGAACTGAATTCCTTCCTGATAATGATATCGCCCGTAGCCTTCGGCTATATTTGCTGTCGTGCTGACTATTGCCTTCCTAATTTGAATATCTAAATTAAATTTTTCAATACTTGGCAAGAGAGGTAAGATTTTATTATAGAAAAATAATTTCACTTCCTGACAATTCCTCCACGCTTCCAACGTAGTAAAATCTCTTTTTTCATTATAAAATTCATTCGGTTCATGCACTTCAAAGATTTTATCAGTATTATCCGGGTAACTATAATTTAAATCTTCTTCTTCCATATTCATCCCTCCGATAGATTTCCTATGATAAATTAAATAACAACCTTTTATACCAATATACCTATATACCTTATACCTCCATCTCCATCCTAAGCAGCGCCGCCGCCAGCGTCTTTCCTTGCGCATCATGTTTAAGAGAAACAGTGCCGCCTCCGCCAAGCGTATTATGAAGTAAGAAATTCAACGCTCTCAAGTTCGGAAGCTCGTAGCGCTCAACTTCTCCGAAGCAGATTCCTTCAAAATGCTTTTTTACTCTTTCTGCGGTAAGGTGCTTCTTTATTATTTCAAATCCTTTATCATCATAGGCAATGATACCGATATTTGCGGCATCGCCTTTATCGCCGCTTCTGCCGTGTGCAATATCTAATAATTTTATTTTCATGATTATTTTCCCTCCTTCGGCATCTCAATAATTTTTACTTCCGGCTTTACTAATGTTTTCGGAATAAGTGCGGGCCAGTAGGCTACCACTTCGCTCGGCTTGGGTCTGCCGCCTGCAAAACCCGTAACACTTGGCGGACCGGTTAATATCAAAGGAGCTATTTCCTTTCCAAATCTTTCGACTGAAGCATAATCGTTTGAGCGAACTGCAACTCTCAGCATTATTTCATTTATCTTCTCTTCATCAATCTGAATCGAAAGCGGACCGTGGCAAGAATTATATCCAACAAACTCCGTTCTAACTTCATCAAACTTTAATTGAAGATTCTCCAATCTCTTTCTCAAAATCTTATCGGCAGCTTTAGCCTTAGTTAAAGCTTGCGGATAAGAGTAAGTTAAAGTAGCTGATGCAGAATATCCGCTTTCATAAGAGCAAGAAATTTTATAAAACTCTGTCGCTGGTTTTCCTTTAATATCATAAACACGAACGCGGTCATTTCCCAAATCCTCAAGCTTGATAGTAGTAAAGTCTGCAACGCAATCCGGTGTAATATAAACTTCGGGGTTGCCAATTTCATAAACAAGCTGCTCGGCAACAGTTTCAAATGAAACTCTTCCTCCGGAGTTTGGATGTTTTGTAATTACAAACTCACCGTTAGGATAAGCTTCCGCAATTGGAAATCCAATCTCCGCCATATTCGGTATCGATTGCCAATCGCCTAAAAAATTTCCTCCGCTTGACTGAGCACCGCATTCCAAAATATGTCCCGCAATTGTTCCGGCGGATAAAAGATTAAAATCATTCTCACTCCAACCGAATTCATAAATCATCGGAGCTAATGTTAAGCCGGTGTCGGTCGTTCTTCCCGTAATTACAATATCGGCGCCTTTCTTCAAACCTTCAACAATCGGAAACGCACCGAAGTAAACATTAGCGCTTAACAATTTTTCTTTTACCGGGATGATGGATTCATTTGTCTCCATATTGTTAAGCTCGCATCCTTTGGAGATGATTTCATTAATTCTTTCATTAATGTCATCTCCAAGTACAACGGCAATCTTTAAATCTTTTAGACCAAGATTCTTTGCAACTTCAACAACCGCCTCAGCGCATGCAACCGGATTTACTCCGCCACCGTTAGTAATCACTTTAATATTCTTCTTTTTGCAGATTGGAAGAATCCGCTTCATCAGTTCGGGGATATCTTTTGCATATCCCAGCTTCGGGTTCTTATTCTTCTGCTTTTGAAGAATCGACATCGTAACCTCGGCAAGGTAATCCATTACAAGATAATCAATGTCGCCTTTTGTTACCTGGTGGTAAGGCGCGTCGATTAAGTCGCCCCAAAATCCTTGCCCGGATGCTATT
>JAJYIL010000243.1 GCA_021790055.1 Bacteroidota bacterium | reverse complement strand
CTGAATCTCAATAACTTTAGAAAAATCATCGATCGCACCGTCAGGATCATCAAAATAGAATTTTGAATTCGCGCGCAGAAGATAGGCATCGGGATACATATCGTCGATGTTTAATGCCTGGTCTAAGTATCTAATAGCCTCCTTAAAATCTTTCAAATCATATTTAACTGATGCTATATTATGTAATGCATTCTTAAATCCGGGTTCTAAGTCAACAGCCCGGTTAAAGTCAATCAACGCGCCTTCAAAATCACCAAGTGCTCTCTTTGCCGTTCCCCTTGCATTATAAGAAACAGCATGCTGTGGATTGATTTCTATCGCCGAATTAAAATCCAATATTGCAGTTTTATTTTCATTTAGCTGGATCTTTATCAGACCTCTTTGAAAAAAATATTCGGGATTTGCCGGATCAATTTCGAGCGCTCTATCCAGGTATTTAATCGCTTCATCATTTGAGTTTAATGAAGAATAAGCTTTCGCCAGGCATACAAATGCTTCAGCATCGCTTTCATTCTTTTTCAAATAAGCTTTTAGATAGCTGCATCCTTTCTCTATTTCTCCCTTACCGGTTAAGATTATACCGAGGTAAAAGTAAACTCTGTCTGAATAACCGGCATCGTTCTTCAAAATAAACTCAAGATCGTCCTCGGCGCTCTGAACATCCTTAAGAGCATACCTCGATAACGCTCTTCCATAGTAAGCCGCTAAAGACTTATTATTAGCCTCAATAATTTTTGTAAAATCTGCTGCCGCACCGCTAAAATCCCTTTGGTTATACTTTTTATTAGCGGCGGCAAGCAAGGTTTTCTCATCGTTTTTTGAAAACAAACCCATAATCGTTCTTTATTTATCTTGGTGTTACCTTACTCTTTATGTCCAAGAAGATTTTTAATTTATTATCGTAAATAAATGTAACTTAATTTAGGATATAACCGCGTTTTTGTTTTTTCTCTTCTCTCAAATTCACATCTAAAAAATATACCGCTCCCTTAGGCAAATTGCCATCTATCAAATCAACTTCAATTCGTTAAACTAAAAACACAGGGATTCTGTCAAAAAACTGAATTTGTAAAAAGAACAAGAGACTCATAACGGAGAAAGAATGAAAAGAATATTATTAGTTTCAGCGTTAATTTTGACCAGTGTTTTTACATTTGGTCAGCAAAGAAGATCAAATTCTAAAAAAGAAGATTTAAATATAGCCGGCACAGTAAGCGGAAAAGTTGTAGATTCTTCAAGTAAAAAACCGGTTGAATATGCAAACATCAGCATATTCAGTTCCAAGGATTCATCCATAATAACCGGTGCAGTTTCAAACGAAAACGGAATATTTGAGATTAAAAATGTTCCGCCGGGACAATATTATGCAAAAGTGTCTTTTATAGGGTTTGCCACAAAAACTATCAAGAACATTAAATTAGATCCTAAGAATAATGGGCTACAGATAGGAACAATTGATCTTAAAGCTTCTTCCATCAAGCTTGGTGCGGTTGTAGTAAAGGGAAAGAACGACATGATTGTAACCAATCTTGATAAGCAGGTAATAAACGTTGGTAAAGATTTGCAAAGCGCTGGCGGAACCGCCCTTGATGTTATGCAAAACATTCCCGCCTTAACGGTGGATATCGACGGGAACATCAGCTTAATGGGCAGCTCTAATGTAACAATTCTCGTCGACGGTAAGCCAACCGGTATGGCAGGATTAAACAGCAGCGATGTGCTTACTTCGATACCTGCCAGCTCAATCAAATCTGTTGAAGTAGTAACAAATCCGTCGGCTAAATATGATCCGGATGGAACCGCAGGAATAATAAATATCGTGTTAAAGAAAAAATCAAACCTCGGCTTTAACGGGATACTTAACCTAAATGCTGGCACAGGTACAAAATACACAGGCGGAACAAATTTCAATTACAGGACCGGTGACATAAACCTTTTTGGAGATTTATCCGGAAGAATGTTCGACTTTAACAGAACAGGCCTGACCGATAGAACAAGCTTTTTCGATAACAGCACTTCATATCTCGATCAAAGCTCAAACGGTGGTTATAATATGTACATGGGAAATGTAAATGTTGGTCTTGACTATCTATTAGACGATAACAATACATTATCGTTTTCAACCCAGTTCAGGCAATTCCACATGAAAAATTCCGGGGACGTTTTAAATTCCCAGCTTAATGACGTATCGAGTCTTGAGAATTATTTCGTAAACTCCAGCGAAGCAAACAGGATGGTTAAAGCTACCACATATTCTCTTGATTATAAAAGAGATTTTGACAATCCGCAACAGAAATGGACTGCCGACGCTATGTACACAACTGTCAATATGAACAGCGCTTCGGGCACTAATTATAATTATTACATTACGAATGGCAGCCCTTCTTCCGACCCGGCTTCTTTAATAAATAACACATACAATAATTTTCACCACATGCTTATTTTCCAGTCAGATTACATCCAACCGCTTGGCAAACATAATCGACTTGATGTCGGAATTAAAAGCTCTATCAGTGAGCTTGGAATGGATTACAATTTCTTCAACTTTGATCCGGCAATTAATCTATGGATTAATAACGCTGCGCGAAGCAACAATTTCGATTATAAGGAACAGATACATGCTATTTATGGAATTTACACCGGCTCATTTGGAAATTTTCAGTATGAAGGCGGAATCCGCGGCGACTACGATGGGACAAATGCACAGCTCATAAATAATGGCATTTCTTTCAATAGGCATTATACAAGCCTTTATCCGTCAGCATACCTGGCTTACCAGTTTACTCCGCTTGAACAATTTAAAATAAGCTACAGCCGGAGAGTGGATAGACCGAGACCGTGGCAAATAAATCCTTTTATCAATTATTCGGATTCATTAAACCTGACATACGGCAATCCAAGCCTTGCGCCGCAATATACGAACTCCTACGAAATGGGATACAGCACCATCTTCTTTGACTTCAACCTTTATTCTTCATTATTCTTAAAGCAGACCAGCGGTATGATTACCCAGATTAGCAATATGATTAATAACGGCATTACCGAAACAACTTACCAGAACATAGCCAGCGAGAACAATTACGGCATTGAAGTAATCGCAAACGGCAGCCTCTTCCCCTGGTGGAAATTGAATGCAAACGCATCTTATTTCAGGGCAGATATAAATGATCCCGTTTACATTACAGGTACAACTTCCAATTACAGCTATAGCTGGACAGGCAGAATTAATTCTACCTGGGACATAGATAAAACCTTAGCTCTTCAATTAACATCAACTTATTATTCGCCAGTGGTAAGACCCCAGGGTAAAACGAACGCAATATACTTTACCGACATTGCGTTAAAAAAAGAATTCTGGAACGGAAAGCTTTCGGTTAACCTTAGGCTAAGCGATATTTTCAATACCATGAAATATGCTTCGGAAACTTATGGTAATGGCTTTACAATGTTTAACACAGGGAGAAGAGATTCAAGAATATTCTACCTCGGAATAACTTATAATTTGAACGACTACAAACAACAGCCCGATCAGAATAAGATAAAGGATATAAATTTAAACGATGAAATAAACAACGATTAGAAAAAAAACGACTCACAATACTCCGGTCTCTCATCCGGCACTTAGACGGGTGGGAGACTTTTTTATTGCTTAACTTTTCTGTTACCTTTAAATTCATCGTTCCAAATTTTTTCAGTTAAAGAATATAATATATTGTTGTTCTCAACCAATCCTCTATAATAAAGCAGATCATTAACAGCTTCGGCGGCTTCTTCGTCAATTGGTACCGGCTTGGCTGCTTCAAGATGCCTCCGGGTAAATTCATAGTGATCTCTTATTCCGCATGGCATGATTAAGTTTTTTACGGCGTCGCCGTTTATCTTAAAACCGTAATCGTACTGCCAGCTGCGTATGCCGTTAATTAAATCCGATCTTAAAGTGCCGTTAAGATTTCCGCCCTTTTCGAAAATATCTTTTTTGTTGATTTTAGAATACGGATAAAATACGCAATGGGTAACCTTACCGTTCCATTCGATATAAATAGTACCGCCTGATCTGCCGCCTGCCAGGCAGCCTTCCGAATAGACTCCGCCGTTCCAGAAATCAGGGAAAAAGATTTTTTTATCATGCAAGATGTGCTTCTCCTGCTTTAACAGCCGGACTCTTTGCTCAGGCGTAATCATTAAATCAAGACTTTGATATCTGCCGATAGGCATGTACTGGAAAATCCATCCGTACACAGCGCCATGCTTCCCGAAGTAGAAGTCAACAAACTCATCCGAAATTATTTTATCGGCATTGTCTCTTGTCGCTGTTACAGAAACGCCGAAAGGTACTCCTGCTTCCCTTAAGTTAGCCATTGCATCCAGAACCTTTTCGTAAACTCCTTCGCCGCGTCTTTCATCTGTTTCAGCTTTAAAACCCTCAACTGAAATTGCCGGTGAAATATTTCCTGCTTCAGCCATCCGGTTAGCCATATTCATATTTATCAGGGTACCGTTTGTGTACATCAAAAAATAATTATCCGGATGGTCGCGGCATAAATCCAAAATTCCTTTACCGTTTGAATACCACATTAAGGGTTCTCCGCCTGAGATAACCGTAAAGAACGAATTCCAAAGGCTTGTTTTTTCACTTATGATTCTGTCAACCTTTTGGTAATCAAGCTTAGCAGATGCGATTGAATCGCTGCCAGCATAGCAGCCTCTGCATTTCAGGTTACATTTTTTACCCGGGCTAATAGTAACAAATCCCGGTGGTTCCTGCTTAAATTCTTTTATAAATTCTTCCTTTGTTACTTTTTTGCTGGCAAGAAAAACATTCCCTACAAAAACATCTATTATCTTTTTCCGAACACCTGTCGAGATGTTCTTGTTCGTAAGTGCTCTTTCAACTGTGCCGACGAGATTTGATAATATCCTGTATCTTTCATACCGGATATTTCTTGTATATAGCTTATCCTTCTCAACAATAACTTTATAAATAAATCTATCGGCAAGGTAAGCGGCATACTTCCTTATTATGCCTTTCCCCAAAATTAAATTCAAATAGAAAGGAACAGCCTTTCGAAACCGGTATATTGCATTATGCATAATCTATCTCTATTAGATACAATAGATCAATAAGACAATTTTCTCCTTAAATATTATAATGATTTTAATCTTAGTAATTAATAAGAACTTGCAGAAATTTATACTTTGGAATGATTAGCCAAGCAATTTCAACTTTCAATATTTTGATAATAACTGTTGTCAAAATCTCAAATAAGTTAAAAAATAAAATTGACTTTTACTGACTTAAGTCAAAGGAATCCTTTTTATGTTTGGGTAGCTTTGTATTAAAAATGAAAGGAATATTAATGAGCGCTACACCTGTAAAAGAGCTTGATGTTAGACCAATCCCTCCAAGAGAAAAACATTCCACTATATTTGCAACA
>JAJYIL010000242.1 GCA_021790055.1 Bacteroidota bacterium | reverse complement strand
ATTTGATCGTAGGGGTGAAGTATTGAAAGAATATATTAGAAAAAGAAATCAGATAAACTAACACCAAGCCTATTGCCTATATAACCTGAGGAGGTCTGCTTTTGATAATGCGAGATCTTGCTTGAATATTTTCCCTTTTCTAAACTTTTCTAGATAAATTGAATTTTAGTCGGTTGATAGTGATTAATTATGTTAAAAGCAATAAAAGAAATGAGTACAAAACAATGAAGAACACCGGTCAACACAGTTTTTTCGATGAAGAAAACAGGCTAATAAAATTAGCAAAGAAAAAAGATCCGTTAGTAAAATTATCAACGATGATTAAATGGGAGAAATTTCGAGCGATAATAGAAAAGGCGATGAAAAAAGAAACAAGAGGCACAGGCGGCCGTCCGCCGTATGATTATATATTGATGTTTAAGGTACTGATACTTCAGCGACTTTATAATGTATCTGATGAACAGATGGAATTCCGGATAAATGACCGTTTAACAATCATGAGATTTTTAGGATTGTCACTAGGGGAAAATGTTCCGGATCAAAATACGATTTGGTTGTTTAGAGAGAATCTAATAAACAAAGGAGTAATAGATAAATTATTCGCAAAGTTTGACAGATATTTAGAAGATGAAGGAATACTGATAAAAGAAGGCTCCATAGTAGATGCAACAATAGTAGAAGCGCCGGGACAAAGAAACAATCATCAAGACAATGATCAAATCAAACAAGGAGAAATACCGGAGGATTGGAAAGTCAACCCAAATATGCTGCGTCAGAAAGATACGGAAGCGCGATGGCTGAAGAAGAATGGGGAAAATTATTATGGTTATAAGAATCATATAAAGATATGCCGGAAGAGCAAATTGATCAGTCGCTACAAAGAAACCGATGCAAGCGTTCGCGATTCACAAGCAGTTGAGGATTTATTAGATAAAAGCGATAGTCACCATGATTTCTATGGAGACAGTGCATATTCGGGCGAACAAATAGCAATACCATTAAAGAAGAAAAAAATACGAAACAGAATTCACGAGAAGAAATATTATTGTTAGTTTTTAGAATTGCCCTTCAGTTAAAAAATTATTAATTGCCTGATCTTCTGACCAACGATTTTTCTTTCTGCAAAATTCCATCTTCCATTATTATTTTTTAGTATTTTTCCAGCAAGAAATTTTATTCCATTTATAGATGACACCTAAAGAAGCTTTAATAAAATATTTCGGTTATGATTCTTTTCGCCAAAGCCAGCAGGAGATAGTCGATACCATATTAAACGGTGAGAATGTTCTCGCAGTTCTGCCTACCGGTGCAGGGAAATCTATCTGCTATCAAATTCCTGCATTAGTCTCCAACAACTTCTCGATTGTTATCTCGCCTCTCATCGCATTGATGAAAGACCAGGTTGATTCTCTTAACAGTAAAGAAAATATTGCGGCATTTATTAATAGTCAGATGAGCTTTTCTGAAGCGGATGAAGTATTGAGAAATATAGCTTTCGGTTCTGTTAAACTGCTTTATGTTGCGCCGGAAAGATTGGAGAATATCCTCTTTGCTGATAAGATAAAAAAATTGCAGCCTTCGTATTTATTCGTTGACGAGGCACATTGTATCAGCGAGTGGGGACACAGCTTTAGACCAAGCTACAGGAAGATAAAAGAGTTCGTCGATTATATTGCGATAAAACATATCTCCGCGTTTACTGCTACAGCAACACCGGAAGTTGAGGAAGATATTGTTGCGCAGTTAGGATTAAAAGAACCGAAAATATTTGTTCGCGGATTTGAGAGAGATAATTTAGAGCTTAACGTCTTCATTACAAAGAAGAAAAAGGAAAAATGCCTCGAGCTTCTTTCCCGGCATGGAACTCCTGCGATAATTTATTCGGCTTCGCGGAAAAGAGCGGAAGAAATTGCTGAGTTCTTAAACCTTCACCGGATTACTGCCTCTTATTATCATGCCGGATTAGCCCCCGAAGAGCGCAGAAAGATTCAGGAAGATTTTATGAGCGGCAAAATTCCGATTATTGCCGCTACAAATGCATTCGGTATGGGGATTGATAAGAAGGACATCAGACTTGTCATTCATTATAACACACCAGGTTCTATCGAAAATTATTATCAGGAAATCGGACGCGCAGGAAGAGACGGCAAAACTTCTTTTATTTATCTTTTACATGATGACTATGATATAAATATCCAAAATTTCTTCCTGGAAAATTCACATCCGGATAAAGAGCTTATTCAAAAAATATATGATGCCGTGTGTGATTACGGCAAAGTTGCGGAAGGCAATTTGCCGGCAACTGAAATACCTTTGAACAAAGATTTTATCTCCGCATTTGCAAAAAGAGAAGTCAGCAAAGGTCTGCTTTATTCTGCATTAAAGATTCTTGAGTATGGTGGATATCTTAAACAGCCCTCCGAATTCGAGAACAAATCTTTTATCCAAATTACTTTTGATAAAAATAAATTGAAAGATTTTGTAAAAAGAAATTCAAATAATCTTATCAAAGAAATGATTATTTATTTTCTACGGGAGTATGGAAGCAAAATATTCTCAGATAAAGTTCAATTGAATTCTTCCCGTGTTGCCGCCCAGTTAGGTTTCGCCGAACAAGATGTGGAAGATACTTTAACTACACTTGATAATCTCGGAATTATAAATTACGAAAAGCCATTTTCGAAAGGCTGCGTTCTGCTGACTTCTTCGCGGGTCAATTCCGGCAGACTCCGTCTTGATTATAAAAAGATAAACGAAAGCTTTATCTCCCTTCAAAAGAAAATCGAACAGATGGTCGATTACGTCTATACGAATGAATGCCGGTTTAGATTTATTCTTAAATATTTCGGCGAGAATAATGATGGTTACAAATGCGGCAGATGCGATAAGTGCAGAGCTGAAGAATTTATATCGGAATCGACAAGCAAATACTTAAAAGAAATTATCCTCAGAACTCTAAATGAAAATAAATTTCCTCTGAATGAAAAATCTCTAATTACTGTTATTAGAGGTTCAAGCCGGACTGTAAAATATAAATCATTCGAGACTTACGGCTGCTGCGCAAATTATGAAATAGAAGAACTGAAAATTGTTCTTCATAACATTTTAATGGAAGGGTTCATTGCTAGAAACCATGAGAATAATTTTCTTTACCTTACACAATCCGGATTAGATCTGCTTGAAGAAACCGGATTGATTGGAAAAAATAATTCCAAACCGGAAAATTATGAAGAGAATCTTGAACTCTTCCATCTCCTTAAAGAAGCGCGGACAAAAGCATCAAAGAAATTTATGCAGACCGGTTATTTGATTTGTTCCGATGAAATACTGCGTGAGGTTGCAGCAAAACGCCCAAGGGAAAAAGGTGAGTTTCTTTCTATAAATGGATTTAATCACCGCATGTTTAACAAGCTTGGGATCGACTTACAAGAAATAATTAATGAATTTGTAAAAAGAAAAGACATACAAGAAAAGCCGAAATCAGAAAGCAGAGCTATTCCCCAAAATATTAAAGAGACATATAACTTATTAACTCAAGGCTATTCACTTGCGGATATCGCCTCACTCCGTAAGCTTTCTGAAGCCGTTATTTCCATGCAGATCGAAACTATTCTTGAATATGAACCTTCAGTTGATGTTATTCATCTTTATGTTAATGACAGTTTTAATTTGGTAATGAAGGAAATAGAGAAAGAATTTGTAGACTTGAAAGATCTGAAGCAGCGCCTTCCCGAAGAAGTCTCTTTTCCTTTAATCAGAATAGCTGTAGCAAAAAGCCGGGCAATTAAGAAATCCGTAAAAAACCTTTAACATTTTCGACAGAATAGAAATCAGAGATCAGAAGACAGAGGGCGGTGTAAAGCGGAATAATGTTTCACCTTAATCTCAGCCTCTTATTTAAAATCTTCCGCCTTAATATTATACTTCTTCATCATGCGCTGGAAGTTTTGCCGAGTCATTCCTGAAATCTTAGCTGCTGCAGTTACATTACCGTGAAGAGATTTAAGTTTCTCCTCGACGAATTGCTTTTCAAATAAGTTCAGAATGTAATCGCGTGATTGCTTGAATGAAGAGCCGCTTATCGGAAACACCGGATTTTTTACAATAGGATTTAAGCTTAGCATTTTTTCAAGCAGATCACTTGTTATCTCTTCTCCCCTCGTCAACATTACTGCGCGCTCAATTAAATTTTCCAGTTCTCTTACATTGCCGGGAAATTGATATGATTGAAGAAGTAAAACAGCTTCGGACGAAATACCTTTAACATTTTTCTTAAGGTGCTCATTGTATTTTGCCAAAAAATAATTTGCAAGAAGTGAAATGTCTTCTGCACGCTCTCTTAATGGAGGTAACTTAATATCAACAACATTGAGACGGAAAAATAAATCCTCTCTAAAGCTTCCGTTCTTGATTTCCTCTTCAAGGTCGCGGTTGGTTGCAGAAATAAATCTTGCCTGAACTTTTATCGGTACATCTCCTCCAAGCCTTTCAAATTCTCTTTCCTGAAGAACTCTCAATAATTTTTGCTGGAGGTTAGGCAGAAGATTTCCGATTTCATCAAGAAAAATTGTTCCGTTCTGTGCAATCTCAAATTTACCAAGCTTGCGTTCCAAGGCGCCGGTAAAGGCTCCCTTCTCATAGCCGAATAATTCTGATTCGAGAAGATTATCCGGCACAGCCGAACAGTTTAATCCGATAAACGGATGACCGGTACCGGCTGTACTGCCGTGAATGGCTCTGGCAACCAATTCTTTTCCGGTACCGCTCTCTCCTGTAATTAAAACCGAAACAGTATTCGGAGTTGTTGATACCATTCCGATTAATTTATAAATCTCCTGCATCCTCTGGCTTCTGCCGATTATCTCGTACCGGTCAACTATATCAGCATTGAAAGATATGCTTCCGTCATTTTCCTGTGCAGATGATTTTGATAATGCTTTCTTTGTCAGCTCTCTAATTTTATTAATGTCAAGTGGTTTTGTCAAATAATCAAAAGCTCCGAGCTGCATAGCTTTAATTGCGTTCTGCATGATGCCGTAGCCGGTGATAATAATTGTTGGAATATTTATTCCCAGCTCTCTGAATCTCTTCAATACTTCCAGACCTGTAATTTTTGGAAGCGTGATGTCCATAAAAATCAGATCAATATTTCCTGCGCTGGCAATCTTTAATCCTTCTTCTCCGTCTTGCGCCATTACTGCAGTATAGCCGTCCTTCTTAAAAACCTCAAGGAATGCAAATCTTATATTCTCATCGTCATCTACTACAAGAATTTTTTCTTTGTGTTTAGTTTTATCGTCCAACTTTTTCCTTTAGTATTAAATAAGATGTTCGGGCAGCGAGTAGCTTTCATTTAAAAGAGGTATATAAATATTGAAAGTTGTACCGGTTCCTTTTTTACTTTCAACAGTAACAATACCGTGATGAGCATTTATAGTTCTCTTT
>JAJYIL010000241.1 GCA_021790055.1 Bacteroidota bacterium | reverse complement strand
AGCATACAAATGCCGATTCCTTAATTTCACAATTGATGGCTTTAAAGGTTGCTAATTACACCTGGGTAATAAAAAATCCCAACGACTGGGATGAACTCAGCAAATTTCTGCCTGTAGCTAAAACCTCCGGTATTACTGTTACCATCGTATTATTACCGCCAAGCAAGACTCCGCCTATTTGTTTACAATGCAATTATTCAGAGCCATATAAACTTGACTATATTACCTGGGCAAAAGAGATAGCTGATTTATCTCTTAGATACTCAAACATAGTTGGCTACGGCATCGAGGATCTGGACGAAAATCTAAATCTTGGTTATCTAAAAAAATCTTACGTTGAAAATGTCATCGAAGAGAGCAAATCGATTAATCCGGACCTGAAATTCATCACATCAGGTAGTACTTATTATGTCGACAAATATGCAGCCGGCAACGGTTCAGGCTCAAGCTGGGCAAATGCGGCTACTGCACTTTCAAAATTAAATTGGTCTCAAATACAGGGCGGAGATACAGTGTATATTTCCGGCGGAATCGATTCGGTAATTTATCCTCAGGACTTTATTAAAAATAAACGCGCCGATGGAATTATTACAATTACGGGAGGAAAAGATGAAGAGCATAACGGGAAGGTAATTTTTTCTGCTGTATCTAAAAACAGTTATGATGCAACTTTTACATTATACGGATGTTCTAATATTAAGGTCACGGGAATTACTGTCCAGTGGAAAATTGATAATAATAATATCGATTGCTACAATATGTTTTTATATGGAAGCAGCAATTGTATTGTAGATAACTGTAATTTAACTACAGATGGGCACTGCGCTCCTCTTTTTTTAGATGTAGATACAAGCATAACTGTTTCTAACAATAACATTGAAACTTTATTGAACGCAGTTAACGAAGTTAAACAGAATGATCAGGATGGAATTGATGTTGAATTTGGCGGCGGGGGTCATACCATCACCGGTAACAGTATTCATATACGGGGTCTCAACGGAACAGTATGGCATATCGATTGTATGCAGTGGTATAAGGAAGGATCTTCAGAAAATTTGCAGTCTATAATTGCAAATAATTTCTTTTACGATGTAGAGCCTTCTGCAATTTATAATGGCTCCGCAATTTATATGGCAGGATGCTATTCGAACAGGTTTTTAATATTCAATAATGTAGTTTGCGGGAATACTACGGCGTGGGATGGAATTAATATTAACGGTAACCCGGGATATCATACGAGTGTTAAACTTTTTAACAATACAATTCTGAATGGCAGCCCTAAAGCTGCATGTCTATTATTTTCCAACCTTGATACCCTGATTGTTGAAAATAATATTGTTATAAATGATGTCACGGCTTCAAAGGAGATTCTAATGGTTAATCCTACTACAATAAATTATCTGCAGTCGGATTACAATTATTGGTACAGCCGTAATAGAATATGGAATAACTGGACTGAATCAACAGATATTCTTTGGCAGGGATGGCAAAGCATGGGCTATGACCTCCATTCGCAAAACGGTCCGGTTACACTTTCTTATCCGTACGACCCGGATTCAGTTTTAAGTTATAAGGTAATTTCTGGAAGTATTAAAGGCAAGGATTTATCTCAATATTTCGCAACTGATATTTTAGGAAATCCCCGTCAGCCGGATAACTGGTATATGGGAGCTTTACAGATAAAGTAGCATGTTCTAAATGATAGAGTTTGACTAAATTATTGTTCAAAACAAATTTAATTCACTTAAAAATAAAATCAATGTGTCTTTTTGTCAGTCAATATCCCAAAATGTAAGATCAATTCGGTTTAAACTGATACCATACAGGTTTAAGTCAATATCATTATAACTTAAATCGATATGCATTCGACTATTTGTCAGTTCATATAAGCAATTTGTCAGAACAATTCAACTAAAATTAAATTCATGCTATTTTTAATTGAATTGAAAGGATATGAATAGAAAAAGATATGTATTAGCTGCTAATTAGTAATAAGGGGCAATTGAATGGGAGAAAGAATACATTAATTACTTCTTGCCCCGTTGAATAAAATATTGTGGAAGCACTGGAAGAAGTACTTAACATCGGTAGCTATATAACTTTTATTGTACGATATCAAATATTTTTGTTCTGACTTCATAATCTCATCTAAAGTTTTAGGATTATCAGCATAAAACGGCGGGATTAAGCCAGGTTTGCATTTTAATCTCTCTTTTTTCAAATCATCATCGTATAAATTAAAATAATGAGTGCTTAAAGGTCTTGGTCCTATCAGCTTCAAATCACCTTTAAGAAGATTATAAATCATCGGCAGCTCGTCTATCCAAAGTTTTCTCAGTATGCTTCCCCAGTAAGCTATCCGGAAATCATTCTTAAACTTACCGCCTTCCTGTAAATCAAATTTTTTATATATGAATTCCTGGAGGTATTCCGAGTAAGCATGCATTGTCCTAAACTTATAAACAAGTATTGGCTTACCGCCTTTGCCTATTCTTTTCATTTTAAATATAAGTCCTCCGGCAGGAATAACATCTCTTACAGGTTCTTTTATTTTCTTAACTATGAAATACATGGTGCCGTTTATAATTTTTAAATTGAGCACTTCAAACCCGCCGAAACACAATCTTCCCAATCCTTCCGCAAGTGTAAACACCCTCAGAGTCCCGGAAGTCAACCAGAAGTATATTCGCTTCGAAAAGCTTAATTTTGAAAAAACTCGATTCAGAATAAAATCTATAAAATAAAACAACTGGGCAAAGTAATAGGGATATTTTTTTAAGAAGTTCTGATGCCTTAAATAGCTGGTATCAAAATGCCCGGCATAAACACCGCCGGCAATTAATTTTTTATTGACCTCAGCCAAAAACTCATTTGTGTTTTGTATCCGGTTGATTGTCTCAAGGTTCAATATGAACTTGATATTCCCGTCCGGCAGGTAATCGATATTTGAAACATTATTCGACTTAATAATCAGAGAAGAATCATAATCAAACGAGCGCAGGTCAATGCTTTTATCTAAGAATTCATAAACTTCAGGATATCTCTGCAGCGAGAAATTCTTAAACTTCGATTCCGGTTCTTCCGAATTTGCCATTTTCCTTGTACTTCGGAAATTATTCCTATTATCCGTATTATCAAAAGAATCTTCATTCAGCAAAATATCACCGAATACTCCCTTAACAGGGAAATTGGCAACGGATAAAGTTAGTAGTCTGTGTTTTAAAATGTAATATGCTAATGAAGTACCGACAAATGAGAGAGATGAATAAATAATTACTCCGTAAACTAGAAATGCAACTTCATTCTCATCCAGCCTCAACATAAACCCGATAAAAGACGAAAGTGCCAGAATAATTAGGTACGACTTAATATACTGCCATTTAAAAGCCCAATAGTCCTTTCTCCTAAAAGCCGGGTGAAATTGATAACCGAGGAAAGAACCGATATACCAGCTTAGGTAAAGACTTGCAAACAATAATAAGCTATCGGAGTTAAATAAAAGGCTGCCTTTTATTTTATAGATAATAAATAGATTTACGAAACCGAATAATAATACTTCAAAAGTAAATGCCCTTGAGCTGAAGTTATAAATTAAATTTTTGAATTTTGCATTTATTTTATTCTTTCTTATTAAGAAATATGTTTCTGCCGAGAAAGAAATTATTAGCGAGCTTAAAATAACAAAGCGAGAAACTCCCGTTAAATCAAACCTGAATATAATGAAGGATAATATACCCAGCATCAAGAAAAACGATATAGTGAAAGTATACAGCCGATTAACAAGTTGATAATTTTTTCTTTCTTTGAATTTTCTTGAAAGCAAAACAGCTATTAGCCATGAAATCATAAAAGCGGCATAATAAAAGCCATAGCCTTTTATGTTCTCTATACTTCTTAGGTGGAAATAAACAGACAGAAAAAAAGCGAACGTATATAAAAGATAGTTCTTAATAATCTTTAATAGCATAACAGTAATTTCTAATCGTTAAAAAAATTTGACCCGGCATATTCTCATCTTATGCATGAGCAACTTTTCATTTAAGCATAGTATTATTAAAATTTATGCCACGTAATTAGCGTGGCATTAGGGTTATATTACCGACGAAGAGCATATTACTTCGACGAATAGATTATCATATTCTCATAGTTAGATTTCAGAAGCGATGTGTAATTTATTGGGACAAAGTATGACGGGAGAAAAAAATAAATCTGCTGGCGTGTGAGTCGACTGCTTAGGTATTCCTTTTTACCAATAATAATTTTTTTATTGCATTTTTTATACTTTGTAAAGCTAATTCGTTAACCCAGCTAAACATATTATCGTTCCACCGCTGTGGGTGAACTGTAAACATTACCCTTGCAGGTAGTCTATCAATGTTATTTATAATATCAATCGTGGATTTAAATTTGAATTTGTATTTTGAATTGACTTTGTCCCTCACGCTTACATCTTCCCCATTCCATTTTCTGCCTGTGTCTGTCAGGTAACCGAATTCATTCCAGTTCAGATCCAGATATGGTTCGCCTATCAAACCTAAATTTTTGTAATTATATTTTCCCCAGATGATTTTATTATCGAATTTTGAAAGCGGGCTGCCGTGCATACAAATAGTTTTTACATCTGCAATGTTCTTTATCCTATCGAGGTTTTTACAAAAACTTTCATAAGATAAATCTATTAGAGTCCCTTCGTTAAATGTAAAATCTTGTCTGATGGCAGGCATGTTTTTAATTTTCTTAGCGGGGGGCTGATCCGCCTCAGGCAGAAATTTTGAATTTTTAATTTTTAATTGTTTGTTCGCCAGATCAACGTCTTCATAATGATAGCCGATCTCATGTCCAAGCTTTGATATTTCTCTTATAATTTCTTCATCATAACTTTCAGGGACAATCCTGAAATAATATGTGCCTTTTATGCCGAGCGAGTTTTCAATTAATGATGTTCGCAAAGAATTTTCCGGTAGACGATCAACATCATGCCTTAAAATAACAAATGAACTGCAACCAGGCTTGGCTTGCGATTCGATATATTCTTTAAAAGTTACAAAAGAATAGCCTGCAGAGATTAAAGATTCTAAAAGTTTCTTATAAGCTGAAATTGTGAAATCCATATTTCAGGCAAAGTTGTATTGATAATCAGAATTTACTTTCATTGTAGCGGCACTGGCAGGATAATTTTTTACAAACAAAACTAAAAACGCAGTTACATCTATTTTCTCTTTCAACATTTCATTTTTTCTTTTATGCCACACTTGCTTAATGTCAGGTAAAGATAATATTTCAACTCCCTTTTCAATTGCTTTAAGTTGATCGCTTTCCGATTCGGTAAAGTTGAAAGTTAATCCGAATTTGTTTTCCTGTTCCTGCAGGTAGTAGCAAGTTGTATTATGAATTAATATTGCCGGAGTTCCCAGAATCGCAGCTTCGGATAGCATTGTAAAGCTCTCCCCCATAACCAACGAAGCAAATGCCA
>JAJYIL010000240.1 GCA_021790055.1 Bacteroidota bacterium | reverse complement strand
CCGCAATAAGAAAGTTATGCTCATCTTTTATGCGCTGCCGAATATGAATACTATTGACGAGACAATCGGAAGGCAAAAGGTACCAGGACTCGACTGGCACTACGACATTCAGCAAATAGGCGCACAGGTAAGATTTTTAAGAAATCTTATAGTAAACAAAAACATCGTAATAGCCTACCTTCAATCGCCCGAAGAAAGCTGGCAGTGGTGGAGAATGAAACATCCCGGCGAGGATTTTATCTTTAAAAATATTGTCGATTCGGTTGTAAATATATTTAAGAATTTTTCCACTGAAATCGTACTTGACGGGCACAGCGGCGGCGGAAGCTTCGTCTTCGGCTACATAAACAGCGTTAATAAAATCCAAAATAAAATTACTCGCTTAGCCTTCCTAGATAGTGACTACGATTATTCCGACAGCCTAAAGCACGGTGACAAAATTTGCAACTGGCTTAAGGCGAAGCAGGACCACTTCTTATGCGTAATTTCGTACGACGACAGGCATGTTATTATTAATGGAAAAGATATCGGTACAATTGAAGGCGGTACTTTTCGCCGAAGTATGTTGATGGAAAAACGGCTCGCAAGAAATTTCCTATTTGAAAATGAATCAGATTCTCTGTTTATCAAATACGCTGCGCTAAAAGGTAGAATTAAATTCTTTCTTAAAAGAAATCCCGACCATTTAATGTGGCATACCCTACTGGTTGAGAAAAACGGCTTTATCGAAAGCATACTTTCGGGCACCAAGTACGAAGACGAAGGATACCAGCTTTGGGGCTGGCGAGCATATTCTCAGTACATTCAGCCTTAAATTTATAAGTTTTTCCCTTGCCTTTATATCATATTCTAATTAAATATGAAATTGAATTTTGGGAAATTTATGAATAAAAAATCATCAATCATTATTTCTGCATTTTTAATTACACTTATATTGTTTGGCAATTTATACAGTCAAAGCAGTACGTACGAGTTTTTGAGGCTTGATTTAAGCGCCCGCGCTGCAGCTTTAGCCGGAAGCTTTGTCTCAAACAATGATGATCCGGATGTAATTTTTTATAACCCGGCGGGGCTTCAATTTCTTGGAAAGCCCGAAGCCTCATTTTCATTTGTAAAGCATCTGCTCGACATAAATCTTGCGAGCCTTGCTTATACAACTGATCTCCCTAAAATAGGAAGAGTAGGAGCGGCAGTAAAGTATATCAATTACGGAACGTTTACGGAAGCCGATGAATTTGGAAATAAGATAGGCACATTTAGCGCAGGTGAGTTTGCATTTTTACTCGGCTATTCCAACCTGCTTGGTAAAAATATTTCTTACGGTGTTAATGCTGAGTTTATTTTTTCTAAAATTGCCGACCGTGTTTCAACTGCAGCGGCATTTGACGTCGGACTTCATTATGCTATCCCTTCCGATATGATAGATTTCGGCTTTGCCATCTTGAATGTCGGCTCTCAGATTACGTCTTATTATAACACTAAAGAAAAACTTCCTCTTGATATTGCCTTCGGCGTTTCAAAAAGGATGGAACATCTTCCGGTTAGATTGTCCCTGGACTTTCACGATCTTGACCGGCAGCAGGATACTTTCTTTCAGAAATTCAGTTCATTCAGCCTCGGCGCGGAATTCTATTTGAGTAAAGTTTTAACTCTACGCTTCGGGTATAATAATCAGCAGCGCAGCGATCTTGCTGTCGGGCAGTCAGCCGGTCTTGCAGGCATAGACCTTGGTCTGGGTGCTTTAATATCGGGTTACAGATTTGACTACGGTTATTCTTCTCTCGGTTTAATCGGAAGCATTAACCGTATTAGCGTTTCAACTACGTTTTAGCAATTACCGCTTGTACGGCGCTTTCAGATATTTTTCCGCAAGTACATGGGAATTATCGAACTCTTTCAAATCAAGAAGCTTTTTGTAATAATTTACCGCTCCATTCCGGTCGCCTTGCACATCATCAATCATCCCTAAGTATAAATAGGAGTTTATTAGAAAGCCGGAGGTTTCCTTTTTATCAATTTGCTTTGAAAGATTCGCGCACATATCAAAATAAATCTTTGCGGAATCGAGCTTGTCCAATATCCGGTACTGGTAACCGATATAATACGAGGCTTCTCTTTTTACGTTCGAGTTATTGTATCCCCGGTAATTTTTTTCTGCTTTCTGAAGTATGTTTCTGAAGATTAAATTAGCTGTGTAATAGTCTCCCATTTTAGCAGCAATCCTTCCACGCCAACGCTCAAATACCGGGTTATCGGGAAATTCCGTAGTCAGTTTCTTGCACCACTCGTCTGCTTTGTACGGATCGTTCTCGTAGCTGAAATATAACGTTGTTAAAAAATACCTTGCTTCATATTTTGCAAACCTTCCGTGAAGCGCAACATTTGTCAGTTCATCAAGTCCTTTCTTCTTATTGCCCGGTGGAAAGAAAATCATCAATGGCTTTATGAGCGGAAACTCATCCGGGATTACTGCCGCATAGTAATCATAAATTCCGAATCCTAATTGGACATCCACATTATTAGGATTAAGCTTTGCAGCCTTTTCCACAATCGGTAAAGCAAGCCTGCCGTCGTTCGCAGCCTTCAGCCAGCTTTCGCGAAGCGCTCTTAGCCTTCCCCTAAAGCCAATTGAGCCGCCCTTAAAGAATAGAGCTTCCTCGTTGTCAGGATTCTTTTTTAAGATTTGATCGCATTGGTAAATAACATCTTCGAGCTTCTGGTAAAAAATATCGTCGTTAGATACGTTATCCGGGTTAAGCAGAATTTTCCACCAGTCGATCATTGCAAGAAAGAATCTTCCCTCAGGTCTGTTCGGATAATCGGCTATTAATCCTTTGAAGGTTCTTTCTGCCTGGTCGAACTTAATGTTGTAAATTTGCTTTATGCCGCTTATAACAGTAGAATCGAACTCAGTACTTTGGGCATGTAACGGAATAATTATCAGGCAGATAAAGAATATTGCAAATAATTTTTTCAACTTACTTACTAAATCATGTTTATCATTTGCCGTACTCTTGCTCTTAATCGAGCAGAATACGAGTAAGATTAAGAGAAAGATTAAGAGTTATCTGATTAACATATATCATTTAATCTTAATGGCTGAACGCAGTTAAGCATTCGTCAGCTTTTCTGTAAGATAATTCAAAATCCTATCGTTTGATACTCTCACTTGTCCCATCGAATCACGCTCTCTAATCGTAACGGTCTGGTCGCTTAAAGTCTGCGTGTCAACAGTTATGCAGAAAGGGGTTCCGGCTTCATCCTGCCGCCTGTATCTTCTGCCTACAGCGCCTTTGTCGTCGTAGAAAACTTTTAAATTCTTCCTAAGATCCTTCTCTATGTTCAGTGCAATCTCAGGCATCCCGTCTTTATTAACGAGAGGGAAAATAGCTGCCTTAACCGGCGCAAGCTTCGGGTTGAATCTTAACACCGACCTCATCTCGCCTTTCACTTCTTCTTCATAATATGCATCTATAAAGAACGCCATAAAAGATCTGCTGGCTCCTGCCGAGGTTTCAATTATAAAAGGAATAAATTTTTCTTTCGATTCTTCATCGAAATACTTCATCGACTTGCCGGAGAACTGTTCGTGCCTTGTCAGGTCAAAGTTAGTCCGGTTGTGGATTCCTTCAATTTCGCCCCAGCCGAACGGGAACTCATACTCAATATCAGTCGCTTCTTTAGCATAATGTGCCAGCTTATTTGCCGGGTGATCGTGATACCTCAGCTTTCCTTCTATCATGCCGAGCGAATAATACCATTTCAGTCTTTCACCTTTCCAGTAGTCATACCATTTTTTATCATCGCCGGGCTTAATAAAGAACTGCATTTCCATCTGTTCAAACTCGCGCGTGCGGAAAAGGAAGTTCTTCGTGTTGATTTCATTTCTAAATGCCTTACCTATTTGCGCAATGCCGAATGGAATCTTCTGTCTTGAAGTTCCCTGGACGTTCAGGAAGTTAACGTAAATACCTTGTGCGGTTTCCGGGCGAAGATAAACAACTGCGCTGGAGTCTTCCACAGGTCCAACAAAAGTTTTAAACATAAGATTGAATTGCCTTGCCGCAGTAAACGTATTTTTATTTCCGCATTGCGGGCAATTAATTTCTTCAAGAACAAGTGTATTGAAGTCCGGGCTTTCGAGCATTGCCGTAAAAACGTCTTCCGCTTTTTCCGAAAGCGCCTGGAATTTTTCGTGCAGTATCTTATCGTAAGAAATTTTCCCTTCGAGGGTTTCTAAAATCTTCTTCTGCTTCTTTTCATTTATAGATTCTCCGAGAACGTCAACTCTGAACCGTGATTTACATTGCTTGCAGTCAACCATCGGGTCGGTAAAGTTCTCAACATGCCCGGAAGCTTCCCATACCTTTGGATGCATCAGAATGGAAGCATCAATCCCTTCAATGTCGTCCCGGTAAGTCATGAACTTCCACCATTCCTCTTTAATATTTTTAAGAAGCTCTACGCCGAGCGGACCGTAATCCCAGCAGCCGTTTAAGCCGCCGTAAATTTCGCTTGATTGAAAAACAAACCCCTTGCGCTTAGCAAGTGAAACAATTTTATCTACAAGCTCATTCGAGTTTTTGTTCTGCTTTTCGATGATGACAGTCTCCAAATTTAAATTTTAAAAAATGAGTACAAATATAGCAAAACCGGTAGAAATTTTAGCGGCTTTAGTCATCCAGACAGCAGCTAACAATACTGTTTTAATAGCATCAACGATGTTTTTAAGCCCATTCTTAAATATTTTTTTAACCCCGCGTGATTTGGAGAAAGTCTTGCAGTTTTCCCTTTAGCTACTTTAAGTAATCTTATCCGCCGTAAACAGCAGCAGCCAGGTAGCCTACCACTTCCGAAGTGTCGCCGCTTGTATCGCTTGAATCGCTTCTGTGTAATACAAGCGAATGCTTTCTATTTGCTATCCCGGCGGCTTTCATCATAGCTACAATCGGTCCTCCGCCGCAGGCTTCGCACCGCTGTTCTTCAAGATCAGTTTGTAGGCTTTCGTAATCAAATTCGCTAATTCTTTGTTCAACTACGGAGTCCAATTCATTCGCCTTGAACTTTGTATGGAAGTGCGATAAATCCGAGCTTGCAACTATTATTGTGTTTTCATCAGCGGAATCGGCAAGCCTCGAAGCCAACTCTTCAATATAAAAGCGATTCTGATCTCCCATAACTACCGGGACTATTTCAAACTCTCCGATCCTGGCTTGTAAAAAGGGAAGCTGCACTTCAACTCCGTGTTCTTCTTTATGACCCAGAGTTCCCGTAAAAATGTTTTTGCTGCCTTCAGTAAGTTTGGTAACCATTTTTTTATTTATGGGGATGACTCCGAGCGGGGTGGAAAATGCATCGCCTTTATAGATTGAAACCCCCTGGAAATATTCTCTGTGGCTTGGAGAAATTATCACGGCAGTTTTTATTTCTTTATGCTTTAATGTGTTGTAAGCGTAAGCTGCGGTTCTACCGGAGT
>JAJYIL010000239.1 GCA_021790055.1 Bacteroidota bacterium | reverse complement strand
ATGATTATAGAGAAGGACCTTGAACATCTTGAAAAGGCGAGGCATGATTTAGCAGAAACAATTGATAGGGAAATTAAGCGCTGGGCGATAACACGCTCTGAAAAAAAATCTATTTTAAGCAGAATAGCATGGGAAGTTTCGCTGGATAAAATCAGCGAATTCGATCTTATAATTGAAGCCGTCGACGAAGACTTTAAACTTAAGCAATTAATATTTTCAGACCTTGACGAGCATGCTAAGAAAGAAACGATATTTGCTTCCAACACTTCTACGCTAAGCTTGACAAAGCTTGCTGAAACAACGAAGCGACCCGAAAAGATTATCGGCATGCATTTTCTTTTCCCGGTTCCTAAAATACCTTTGGTTGAATTAATTAAGTGCCTTCATACATCGAACGAGACAGTCAATTCAGTGAAAGCCTTCGCAGCAAAGATCGGTAAAACGCCGGTTGAAGTGTATGAGTACCCGGGTTTCGTAACCACACGTGCAATTGTTCCGCTGCTTAACGAAGCGATGTACATTCTGCTCGAGGGCGTAGCAGACGCAAAAGACATTGACACTGCGATGAAGCTGGGCTACAACTTCCAGTTTGGTCCGCTCGAAATGGCAGATATGATGGGGCTTGATGAAGTACTTGCATGGATGGAAACATTATGGAAGACATTAGGCGAGCCGCGCTACAGAGCCTGCCCGATTCTTAGAAAGCTTGTTCGCGAAAGAAAGCTTGGTAAGAAGACCGGCGAAGGATTTTTTAAATATGATGAAAACGGACAGATAATTTATTAGGAATGAAATGAAGATATTAGTTTTAAATTGCGGAAGCTCGTCAATTAAATATCAATTTATCGATACCGAATCAGGTGCGGCGCTTGCAAAAGGTGTTGTAGAGCGAATTGGAATGAGCAGCGCGGTGCTATCCCATACAAGGTACGACGGCGACGGAATTAAGATTGCCGGTGAAATATTAGATCATCAAATTGCCATCGAATATGTCCTCGGTGTAATGCTTAGCAAGAACCACGGCGTTATTGACGACAAGAGCGATATCGAAGCCGTCGGACATCGTGTTGTCCACGGCGGTGAGACATTTACAGATTCGGTATTGATAACCGACGAAGTAATTAAAGTTCTTCAAGATAATATTGAGCTTGCACCGCTGCATAATCCTCCTAACATAAAAGGTATTCAAGCAGTAAAGCGCATACTTCCAAACACTCCGCAGGTTGCGGTTTTCGATACTGCTTTCCATACAAAAATGCCTACAAAGGCTTTTCTTTACGGAATTCCTTATGAGCTTTACAAAAAATATAAGATAAGAAGATACGGCTTCCACGGAACTTCCCATTCTTATGTTGCGCATAAGGCTGCCGAAAAGCTTGGAAAGAGCCTGGATAGCATAAGGATTATTACTGCACATTTAGGCAACGGCTGCAGTATGGCGGCGATTAAAAACGGTATCTCGGTAGATACAACTATGGGATTTACTCCGCTTGAAGGCTTGCTTATGGGGACAAGGAGCGGCGATCTCGATCCTTCACTTATCCTTTATATTATGGGTAAGGAAGGATTATCGCTTAATGAAGCCGGAACGCTGCTAAACAAGCACAGCGGTTTAATAGGAATAAGCGGAGAGAGCAGCGATATGCGCGAAATACAGAATGCTGTTAAAGAAGGAAATAAGCGCGCGAAATATGCATTCGATATTTTCTGCTACAGGATAAAGAAATACATCGGTTCATATGCAGCTGCAATGGGCGGGCTCGATGTGGTGGTATTTACGGGAGGCATAGGCGAAAATTCTTCTGAAGTAAGAGAAGAAGTCTGTGGTGACCTCGGATTCTTAGGAATTGAATTGGACGAAACCAGGAACATGAATAAAGAAGAAATCATTTCAAAAGATGGTTCAAAGGTCCCAGTACTTAGAATTCCTACAAATGAAGAGCTCGTAATCGCGATAGATACTAGTAGGATTGTTGAAGAGATAAACGTTAAAACGAAATAATGGAATGATAAAATCTACTCCAATATTCCAACCAAAGATATTTGAAATTCCACTTGCCTAAAACTTATTTTGTTCTATTGTTCTTCATTCTTGCTCAAGTGTGAATTTTCCACTCAATATTAAATTTCGTTGTAAAAAACGATTGACATTCTTTTTTATTTTTCTTACTCTTGACGGCACTTATTCTTATTTTATGTAGAGGAGTTATGGAATTAGGCATAAAAGGCAAGTCTGCATTAGTAACAGCTTCAAGTAAGGGAATTGGAAAGGCAGTTTCCGAAATGCTTGCCGAAGAGGGATGCAGCGTTGCTATCTGCTCAAGAAATAAAGAAGAGCTTATAAATGTTGCGGATGAAATCAAAAGAAAATATTCTATAGAGCCGGTGTGGTGTGTTTGCGACCTGAATGAGCTTAAGGATATTGAAGCTATGGTCGAGACGGTAGTAAAGCAATTCGGCAAGATCGATATATTGGTAAACAACTGCGGCGGTCCGGAAGCGGGAAATTTCCAGCAGCTAACTGACAAGAATTGGCAATCGGCTTTCCAGCAGGTCCTTCTAAGCGCGGTGAGGTTTTGCAACCTGGTTATTCCGGATATGATTCTGAGAGAGTGGGGAAGAATAATAAACATAACCTCGGTTGCAGTTAAGCAGCCTATCGACAATTTAATGCTTTCGAATTCTTTAAGGAACGGCTTAATAGGATTTGCAAAGTCCTTAAGTAATGAGGTTGCGAAGTACAACGTTACGGTAAACAATATTGCGCCGGGTTATACATTAACGAACCGCATTTATGATCTTGCGGTTAATACAGCTAAGCGTGAAGAAAAATCCCACGAAGAAATTTTAATTGAAATGGCGAAGGAAATACCAATGAACCGTTTAGCGAGCCCCGAGGAAATCGCTTCTGCAACTGTTTTTCTTGCTTCTAAACAGGCAAGCTACATTACCGGTAATACAATTCAGGTTGATGGCGGTTTGGTGAAAGGAATTTATTAATTAATATTTCCTCACAATAGAGGACCGAAAAATGATAAAACAAGTCCGTATACTGATTGCACCGGAAAAAGTTGATGATCCGGAAGAGCTGCAGCTTCTTGCCGCAAAAATATTAAAGCGGCAGCTTGATGAAGTTAACGCAGTCATAATAAAAAAGAAGTCAATTGATGCTCGAAACGATCCTGTGTTCCATCTTCTATGCGATGTTTATGTTAATGATTATCCGCGAGGAGATGAACGCCGGATTATATACGAGCCTGTAAAAGGTGATAAAAAAATTCTGGTTATCGGCTCTGGTCCCGGCGGATTGTTTGCGGCGCTGAGGTTGATTGAACTGGGAATTAAGCCGGTTTTAATTGAAAGAGGGAAAGATGTTCAAAACCGTAGAAGAGATTTGAAAATGATTCAGCGGTTTGATGTAGTGAATCCGGACTCAAATTATTGCTTCGGTGAAGGCGGTGCAGGTACCTACAGCGATGGAAAGCTTTATTCACGCTCCGTAAAGCGAGGCGACATACCGAAGATATTGAAAATATTTGTCGACCATGGAGCTAATGCTGAAATTCAAGTTGAAACTCATCCTCATATCGGCTCAAACAAGCTGCCCGAAGTCATTAAGGCAATGCGTAATACCATTTTAAACTGCGGAGGTGAAATACATTTCAACTCAAGAGTAACCGATTTTGTAATGAAAGATGGCAAGATGCTCGGCGTTGTTACAAATAACAAAGAAGAATTCACAGGCGATGCGGTGATTCTGGCAGCCGGTCATTCGGCGCGCGACGTGTTTTTTATTCTTCACAAAAGAGGTATCCGGCTTGAGCAGAAGGCTTTCGCTATGGGAGTAAGAATTGAGCATTCACAGCAGTTGATTAACGAAATCCAATATCACACAATAGAGAAAAGCGAAAAGCTTCCGGCAGCAAGCTACAACGTTTCATACAATTCCGATGACAAGGCTGTCTACTCATTTTGTATGTGCCCGGGCGGGATAATTATTCCTGTCGCATCAGCTCCAGGGGAAATTGTCGTCAACGGGATGTCAATGGCTAAAAGAAATTCACAATTTGCTAACTCGGGTCTAGTTGTAAGCGTCAGCGAAAAGGATTGGTCAAAGTATGAATCGGCATATCCGTTTGGCGCTTTGAAATTTCAGCAGGAGTTGGAGAGAAGAGCATTCGAGTTCGCGAACAATACTCAAAAAGCTCCTGCACAACGCGCATCCGATTTCGCGCATAAGAAATTCTCTTCAACGCTTCCTAAGTCTTCTTATATTCCAGGGCTTACTTCTTCGCCTTTACACGAGCTTCTGCCGGAATTTATAGTAAACAGCCTGACAAATGCACTCAAGTATTTCGACAAGAGAATGAAAGGCTATTGTTCGGATGAAGCATTATTAGTCGGGGTAGAAACCAGGACCAGCTCGCCGGTTAGGGTTACAAGAATAAAGGATACTTTTATGAGCCCTGATGCAGAAGGCTTATTCCCGTGTGGCGAGGGTGCCGGCTATGCGGGCGGTATAATGTCTGCCGCTATGGATGGCGAGAACTGCGCTAACGCTGCGGCTAAATATGTTTCTACCTACTGAAATGACCTAAATATTTCTGTGAGAAGAATCATGATAGAAAAACAATTTCTCTCTAATTTTGAAATAGAAAATTTGAAAATTTTTAGGAGTCTAAATTGTCTGACCTTCAAGAAAAAAATAATCCACCCTTGTGGCTTATAATTGTCGGCGTGATAATAGTTTCTATTGCAACGGTTTTTGTAATGCTCGGACCAACCAGACAATACACTCAGCGGAACCAGTATTACCTTTACGAAGCGCAGAACTGATTTAATTTATCTTTTCTTTTTAGCCGCAGCCTTCGGCTCCCGGGCAATTGACTTTATTTTAGCATTCACTCTCACTTTAGCCTTCACGTTACGCTGTTCTTTTTCGATAAGATTTCCCAATTCTCTTAGCTTGTAGCCAGCCTCCGCAGAGGCTTTCTTAATATTTTGGAAAAACTGAAATAACTTTTCAAATTTTTTATAAAGGGAAGCTTTATCATTCGATATTCCTACTGCCTTGTGTCTATAAGAATCTTTCCTCCCTTCTGAAATTAAAATGCAGCCAAGCGTAAAAAGCCAACCGCAAAGCTCCTCCATCCTTTCTTTGTTAAAATAAATTTCACCGCCGAATTCATTTAACAGCACATATTCACAAGCTTCCTTCCCGCTGATTAGCTCCGAGATAAATTCCCGCGGCGGATATTGGTCTGAAAATAATTCATCAATTAAAAGCTGCTCTTTTATGATAAAGATTTTAATTAAAAGAATATCCTGGTATATAGCTTCAATATTATGACCGGAAGATTTTAATATTTCTTCGAGTGCATTACTTAGTTGAAGACCGTCGAATAATACAGCTTCCTTGCCGGCATTTTGTTCAAGAAGGGGTTTTAGTATTGAATAGATGAATAATATCTTTGCGGCGCCGGCTTCCTTTGAACCTGGTAA
>JAJYIL010000238.1 GCA_021790055.1 Bacteroidota bacterium | reverse complement strand
CATACCACCCGATTTGAGCCCATGATGCAGTCGATGACAAGCCGGTCGGGCCTCCGTAATAAACATAGACTTTGCCTGTATAATTGAAATAACCGGGCACACCTACAATGACGTCGCTGTAACCGTCTCCGTTCACGTCTCCCGCTGTCGAAACGGAATAGCCTAATAAGTCACCTAAGTCGTCACTGGAATTCTTCCCTGTTATACTCCATGATGGTGTATTTGACAATGGGTCAATGGTCACCGGGTACCGGGCAGCGCTGTCCTTCACGCATATTGCTACAGTCGAATCGTTTTCTTTCACTATCTTGCCTTGAACAGTTTTCCCTGCAGAATCATGGATTTTCATAGCATCGTAATTCATCTCCGTTTTGCTGCTTGCGCTGGCAAAAGAGATTCCGTTCCCGCCTGCCGTGAACTCCAGCGGAGTGTTTATATGCAGAGTGAGTTTCAAATCGCCGCTTCCAGCCGGCTTTTTGTTAATGACGAAATCCTGCCCCATTCCTTTCTCAGAATTGTTATACTTAATCTCAAGTGAGCCGTCGCTTATCGAGGCATTCCGCTTGTTAACAAGAAGATTCCTGCCATGGAACGGAATTGAGGCATCATCCCTTCCGTAGCTCGCAAGCGATATGCCGATGTTCCAGTCATCGGCGTACTTGTATTTTTTATCTTTCTCCTTGATGGTTCTATCTGCAATATTAAATAGCGGTATCTTCGTCATTAATGGCTTGACTGAGAAGCCGTTTTTGTAATATTTGAACAGAAGATTCTGCTTTCTGTTCGGTGAAGAGTAATGATTTTCTTTTTTTATCTATTATAAGCTCGTATTCTTCAGCTTCTATCTGCTTTGTTATTATGCTGAACCATGATGAATGCTTGAGAGAATCAATGTTGATGCCATGGCGCGGCTTCTTTGCCTGCAAGGAATGCCCAGGAACTGTTTCTCCGTTAACCTGCCTACCGTACAGACTGGTCTGCGCAATCTGAGGAAGAGAATTTCCCGCAGATGACGCTGATCTTCTCAGACAAACAATATCCGGATTCTCGAAAGTTGTTGTACTAACAATTGCGATTGCAGCTACGGCAACCACAGCTATTATAGAAAAGTAAATTTTCTTTTTCATTATATTTTTTACTATTTAGTTTATAGTGTGTAATCTACTTCATCAGAATAAACTTTTTAACCTGGTTAAAATCTTTATTACCGATGTTAGCAGTTATTCTGTAAAAATATATCCCGCTTGCAAGGTTGCTTGCATTAAACTCTACTTGATGATAACCGGCAGACATTTGTTCGTTTACAAGCGTGGCTACTTTTTGCCCGATTGTATTATATACTTCCAATGTTACTTTTGCATCTGACTGCAACCCAAATTTTATTGTTGTACTTGGATTAAACGGATTCGGGTAATTCTGTAACAATTCAAATTTTGTCGGCTTCATAAATGAAGCATCTACAACCTGTGAATATTTAAAGCTGCCGTCGTTATCAATCTGTTTTAATCTATAAGAATACTTTCCCGCTGAAAGATTATTATCTGTGAATGAATAACTTTTTGGCGAATTAGAATTACCGCTGCCATTAACAAAGCCAATCTTGACGAATGATGATTGACTATTGACGAATGACGATTGACCGGCATCTGACATCTGACTTCTGTCCTCTGATCTCTGAATCTCGAATCCGTAATTATTTACTTCCGTTGCCGTTGCCCAGTTTAATATTACTCCGTTTGAAGAAATTTGTGCTGTAAAGGCTGTTAGCTCTACCGGAAGATTTTGTGTTAAAGGTTTTAAAATAGATTGGGGCTCTATTCTAAATAATAGTCCCGGTACTATAATTAAGAAAAACGTAAGATATTTCTTCATGTTTGTTTCTCCTTATATTTTTTACTACCGCTTGTGTGAATTAGATTATAAACCGTTAAAACGGTTAACAAATGACCTATTATTTATTAACCGCGCGGATTAATCCGCGGGCAAATACAACTCCCAAATTGAATTGGAAACTGTTTCAACAGTTTTCGTTAATTAATTTTTAATTCACACAATGGGTTTTTTACTATTTATTTCATAAACCGGATAAGCCGGAACCAAAAAGTTAAGCTAATTGAATATTGTTTATTGAGAATTCTTAATATCCAATTCTCAACTCTCAATGCTCATTTACTTTTTCATTTTGCACAGAATTTATCGACAAAGTTTTTACAAGTGCGGCTTACTTGTTAAAAAGCCTGCTGCAAACTGAATATAGTAAACCAAAAGTTTTTGCCATTCTTTCACTCTTGGAGGTTTTTATTTAAAATTATTTTATAAAAGTCATACAGGTTTTCCTTTGGTATCAATACCGAAGCTCCGACTTTCTCGGCTTTGAGGCGGAGCTTCTCGTCGTTTACATCAGAAAGCAATGCAATGTTTGTATCAGGATGCTTAAGCCTTATTTTTTCTGTTAACTTGAAGGCGTTCTCTTTCGTCCATTGAAGATCAATAAAAAGCCAGTCCGGCTTGAATGTATCTAAGGCAGATATTAAATCATTAATACTTTCCGCAGCAATGCACTCATCATTATTTTTTAAAATCAGCTTCTTTATATATTCACTAAGATTTGTATTTTCGATTAGTACAATGAATTTCATTTTTATCTTTATATGCTAAATACTTTTGGGAAAAATATTTACCTAAAAGAAAAAATGCATGTTGGATTTCCCACTTATTTATGTGAGTTTCCCCACGATTTTAAATCAGGTTATGTATTCAGGATGGAAAGCCGAATGATTGGATGGTCGTCTCTTCTCAGTCTTGCGCCACAGCCCCTGTCGTAATTTATGAGTCTGCTTTATAGGTAGTCCTTGTGCTTCACTGCAAATTTTAACAGATCCCTTGCCCCTTCTAAATCAAGTTTTTGAGATATAATCACTCTCTGATTTTCAACTGTTCTTTTAGATACATAAAGTTTCTCAGCAATTTCTTCATTGGAATCTAACTCTGCAATTAGCTTAAGGATGTTCTTTTCTGTTTGTGTAAGGTTAGCTATTTGTCCGGGCATTTTATCTTCAGTCTGCAAATCGTTCCCCTTTTCCAGTAGAAGTCCAATAAGCTTCGGGCTTATAAATTCGCCTCCTCCAATTACGCAATTAACAGCATTAACAATATCAATTACAGCATCATTCTTTAAGACATATCCCTTTATACCAATTTCAAGAGCTTTTAAAAATATTTTCTTTTCATTATGCATTGTCAAAAGAATTATCTTAACCGGGCTGCCTGACTTCTGTAATTCTTTTGCAATTTCCAGACCTGTTAATTCCGGCATCTCAAAATCAAGTACGGCTACATCCGGGTTATATTTTTTTATTAATTCAAGAGCTGTTTTTCCATCCCCGGCTTCAGCAATTATATTAAGAGTATCATCTTTTTCAAGCTCCATTCTTATCCCGGAAAGGAACATCGGATGATCATCGGCTATTATTACTGTTTTTCCCGCGGCGTCATTCATTTTTAGATTCTATTTTTATTGGATATTCCAACTTAATTATAGTGCCGGTTTCATTTGAAGTAATATTAAATCCGGCATTAAGAATTTTTGCACGTTCATGCATTCCTGTAATGCCTGTACCGCCGTATACACCCGAAGCTTGAAATCCTTTTCCATTATCTCTGATTTTTAATAACACCAGGTTATCTTCTTTTTTAATATTAATAAATACTTCATCAGCCCCGGAATGCCTTACAATATTGTTTAAGCTTTCCTGGATGATCCTGAAGAAATTTATCTCATCATTTTTGGGAAACATGTTATCTATATTTTTATCTATATTCAGACAAATATTTATTCCCGAAGATTCGGCAATTTTCTCAATCATAGATTCAACAGCGGCGGTTAATCCAAGTTGATCGAGATACTGAGGGCGTAAATTGTAAGTTATGTTTCTAACTTCCTGGATTGTTTCATCTGCAAGATTGCCAACTTCGCTAAGAGTGTCTGCATTGTTATCAGTTTGAGGTTGATTGATCCCGGATAAAACCTGGTTTTTTATTAGGAGCAGCTTTTGTCCCACACTGTCATGAAGCTCAAGTGCAATTCTGTTTCTTTCCACTTCCTCATATTCAAGAATCTTAGTTGTAAAGGTATGCCTTATGTCATTTTCTCTTTTTACTGCTTCAAATTCTTTTTGTCTTACTACTTCATTTTCATTGTAGGTTTTTAAGTAGTTATATATTACTATCCATATTAGTGAAATCATAAAAGCAAGCACACCATATTGCAGAACTATCGGGCTATAACCAAGAGCATTATTTCCAATTCCGGCAGAATAAAAAGAGATTTCAAGGATGGCAAAAAAGAAGAAAGTCGACATTCCTATCATTAGAATTTTGCTTTCAAAATTGCCCGCCCTGGTGCCTAGATACATAATAACAAGAGTGATAAGAATACTTATAATTAGTAAAATCAAAAAGAAAGGAAGAATATCTAAAAATGTAATCTTGGTAAGTTGTATTAAGACTATACTTAAAATTAAGACTGCAAAATGTGTTTTCCAGAGTACCCGTATTATATTGGAATGTCTATGTACAATTTGTTCAATTGCAAAAAGCCCGCCGGTACTGGCGCTAATAAAGCTTATATAATCCAGGTTATAAAATATTGCAGGAGCTTTAACTATCATCTGAAGGAATAAAGAATTACTTATAATGAATATTGCCTCGGCAATTAAAAAGACAGCAATCCCTATAAGAAGTTTTTCTCTGTGAAAACCAAAATATATTATATAAAGAATTATTCCGGCAGCGAAATAAATGACGGCAAAGAAAAGAGCCTCAACATTCCGCATAAAAATATTTATGATAATCTCATCGGACGAACCTAATAGAACTTTTCCTTTAAAACTAAAAGGATCATCTTTCGACAGGATACATAATGTTATACTATCACCTTTTTTTAAATAAGGCAGATCAATAAGGTTTTGGTCCCAGCCTAAAAATTTGCTTGATCTAAAACTACCAAGTTTATCAACTTCTTTATTGTTCAAAAATACTCGAAGAGCATAATTAACCTGACCTATATAAAGTGCCGGATCATTGCCCCGCCATGCAGGTAATATAGTATGAATCCATACAATTCTCGATTTGTTGGAAAGCCCTTTTTCAGAAGATAATTTAACCCAGCTTTTGGAAGTAAGAATATTATTTAAGTCAATGCGCCGGTATGCTGAAGCTGCTGAATCAGTGCTGCTATAATACTGCCAGTTTGTCAGCTGAATTATGCTATTTTTTCCCCCAAGATTATTCGTGTCGTTTTCTTCTGAACATGAAAAGAAAAAGCAAGACATTATTAAGAGAATAGATAGTCTAATCCCTAATATCCATAAATGAATTAAGACAGCATTTTTGTTTTCATTTTTCAAAAGTATAATCACATTTATTACAGTTGAAAACCGTATGGCACGGCTATGGCAAAAATAATAAATTTAAATTATAATGGCTAAATTTCTTAGAGCGCG
>JAJYIL010000237.1 GCA_021790055.1 Bacteroidota bacterium | reverse complement strand
TTTTTGGAATGCACATTTGAGTAAAATATCGTCATCGTCATTAATTTTTTTTCCAGACATTTTCTGCATCCAATTTTTAGTAATTCCTTTTAAATTGAAATACTTGTTTTCCCCCCCCCTCTAAATTTTTCTTCCAATTCCAAAGTTGCATTTCAGCAGGGGGCGGACTATTGTCTAACTGCATTAATCCATAACCGTTAGGGTTGCCATATATGGGCCAACCTTTTTCTTGTTGTGGCCAATTAGTTTTATCCTCTGCGAATTGCTTTGTTCTATCCTCATGTCTTAATATTGCTTCAATTTCCTTACTTCCAGAAGAAGAATAAACAGCGTTAGGATCTGGGTTTTGCCCCAAGATCTTATTGGCTTTTAATGAACTTGAAGCTATTATATTTCCATATATATCTTTTGCGGTAACTTTAACAAATGTATAACCGCCTATAAAAACATCAAAGCCATCATCCCAGGTTGTTATTACTTGATTATCATCGCCGCCATAATGAGGGTGATAATTTGGGTCTCTTTGTGGTTGCTGCGCTTTAAATTGAAGATAGCTTATATGGTCTTTATCAAATGGAACTGTCCAACTGGTAGTTTCCGTATTATTGGCGGTTGAAGTCCCGACAAATCTTATTTCAGCATCCCGGGAAGCTAATGGAACCCATTTAGGAGTATCCCTTCTTTTCAATTTATAACTTACACAATATTCCCATTCAAAATTTACCTGCCCTTTATCATATTTTTCCAGATGAGCTTCACACACAACAGTAGGCATCTTTGGCTCTTCAGTAATATAATCATTCTTATCTTTAGTTGGTTTGGTAATCTTTAATAACGATCCAAAAACAGGCTTATTTACCAGGTTTGTCAGTTCACTATTAAATTCATTTATAGTACAAGTACTCTCACCGGCAATCTGTCTTACTTCTTTACCCTTATATAAGGGTTTATTATTCCCTATGTAAGTTACAGGCTTACTGTTAAAAGCATTATTAGTTCTTATCAGGGACTGTATTTCATTAAAATCCATCATTGGTGCCCCAAACTTAAACAATAGTGAAGTAGTGCTGTCTATATCCAATGAATCGCTTACTACAAATTTTATAGGCGCCTTTATGTTACTGAAGTATTCTGCCTTATTGCTGTCTGAGTTTAGAAACATGCCTAAGCCGCAGCCTTTTAAGATTCCGACCTCAAAATGTGTTGTATCCGGGTAGCTGTATTCATTTCCGTCTCTATCTGCCAGCTTAATTGTTATGGTTGTAGTATCGCCGGTATGCAAAGTATCTTTATCAAAGTAGGCAACTAACTTTTTATCATTTATTATCCTGGCTTTTCCAATACCAAATATGTCTTCATCTCCATAATTATTATATGACTTTACTACCGGATGAGAGGGATTCAGATTGTTTCCAACAAATTTATTATCACCTTTATTTTGAAATACTTTTTGAGCTTCGTTTTGTTGATTTAATTTTTTTAGCAGTGTCCTTTTTTGCACATTTGATGTTTGAACGGCAGCACTATCTTTACCTTTTGTTATCGAAGAAGGCATTCCCCCGGAATGTACGAGAGCGTGTACCCTTACGCTTATCTTTGCAGTATCAACATTTATATTTTTGGAGGCAATAAACTTAAAGCCTTGAGGTATGTCGTTGAACTCATTTGAGGTATCTTGATTAAGAGGATTTAATATAGTCCCATACTGTCTTCCAATATCTATTTTAACATCAAATAACTGATCGGGTGCGAATTCTCCATATACATTATCTTGCGGATCAATTTCCGGGTATCTATTTAGTCTCTGTTCTAAATAAATTTCTGCTGTGTCACCCGGACTCAGGCTGTCGGGAATTAAAGTCACTTTTATAGGATAACCATCATAATGGAAAATAGTTATATAGGAATCAGCTCCCTGTATTCTGGATTCAGTTGGTTCAATATGAACTTTAACCATAACGCTGTCTGCTGGTTCAATACCATTTGCCTCAAAACGCAGATTTGAATAATCATAATAGTCTAAATTGCTAAAACTGTTAGCTTGAATTTTATTGCCGCGTAAATCGAAGTAAAATAAGTCGCCGTATTCTTGTCCTTCAGTAATTGATACGTTGAAACCAACATTACCAGGAAAACCGCCTTCTGCTGAATAGCTCCAAGGCAACCGGCAGTCATAATTTTGATACCATACGGAAGTGTCTAATACACTACAATATAAGGCTTGCGGTTCGATGAATATTTCATCATCCTCAGCAAAAGGCATCATAAAATGATCGTCGTTAAGTATAAAAGGCTGGCTTAAAATTAAGGTATTGAAATATTTTGTAGTACCCATCCTATTGCTAATGCTATAAGTAACTGTTGCTTCATTAAGTCCAATATCCAGGTAATGATATTTTATTATATAATTTAGCTCTCCCATTCCGTAATGAGAGGGGACACAATCAAGGTACATGAAACTACCTGAACCAATTAAATCTTCGCTTGTTAAATTTAATTCCGTGGCTGTCATATCCTTCCAATACAGGTATTGCATACCATATTCATCAGTTGCGGTGTCTAATTTACTAAAGTTGCAATACTGTGCACCGTCGATTATCTGTATATCATAAGGTCCGTCGCTCATAAAGCTACTTAAATTTAAGTTGCCCTGTTTTTCAAACAATTGTTGTCTTGGATCGATGGAATTATGATATCCTGCCCAAACCACCTGCCAATAATGATCGGTTTCAGAATTTTCAATATATGGTCCACAAGGTGTATATCCCCTTTCATTTTGAGCTATTTTTCTTGTACCCTGCAAACCAATAGCTTTTGGCTTAATCTCCACTTTCTCCTTTATTATTGTCTGCGGCAAGATTATCATACATGCCGTCAAAAAAACAAAAACCGTTAAAACTATTTTCATATTACAACTCCCTCATTATAATTTTCTTAAGGTACCTTTCGAACCTAAAATTATAAGCTCAATCTGTCAATACAGAGATTCTGTATTCGTCATTATTTAATTCCGTCTTTTATTTTCTCCTTAAATACCCGGCAAAAGAGGAAAAGAATCTTAGAGTTTTCAAAGCCGTACTTTTCCTTTATTCTTGTCTTAATTGTATCTATAGTACGCCAGAAGTTTGTATGGTCGTCGGCTATCTGTCTATTACTTTTACATTCGGCAATGTCCACCATAACTTCTCTTTCTTTCCGGGTAAGATTTTTTATTATTTCTCCGGCATCCGGGAATAAATTGTGTATCGCATTTAGAATATGCTCGTCGATACCTTCACTAATTATGGAACTCTTTTCACCAGGAGGATGTATATTAAAATTTATTGAGTCTTTACTCCAATTTCTTTTTAGAACTAATGACAAAACAGGACCATCATAATAATTGAGCTCGCACCTTACCGATTTAACCGTCTCAATAAATTTTTTGCCGGCATCGGGATAATGTAATCTTTCTTGTCCTGACCTTTGCCCGCGATAAAAAGTATATACTAAGAAATCCTTCAAGGGTGTTTCATTATTATGGAGTACGGAATTAACGTTCATGTCGAGAAGTGTATTCAAATATTCTTTATCATTACTTCCAGTATAAACAATTGTTTTAATTGCGGTGTCATTAATAATAAACTTATTTTTTTCGAGGAAGTGAATTGCTGCATTGTTACTTATGGAAAGGTTATCCATAAACAACACACTGTTATTTACAGGCATGGTGTCGCTATTATGCAAATTCTTTAAAGGCAAATGGAAATTGATTGAGCCGCTGTATAGAGAAATACTCTTTTCCACTAACAGCAGCTTTTCAATTCCATCTAAAAGCGGAAGGCTTTCCGAAACAGCAAATAAATTTATTGGATTCTTCATTCCTTTTAAATATTTATGAACTCAAGTTCTCCTTACCTATTTATTATGATTGATATCCATATTTTGTACATGCCCCCTCAATTTTTCTAACTACAATGCCCCCGGTTAATTATTATATTCTAAGATAGAATACAGACTAATTGAATGTAATAAAAAAATTATTTAAAAGAATCAGTACAAGTACGTATATAAAAATTCAGCGCATGTTTATGCTTCGGGCATTTAACTCTCTATAGGCACTTCTAAAAACTTCAATATTCTTTGCGAACTTTGCATTAAATTTTTCTAAAAGATAGTTTTTAGAAGTGCCCTATATATATCAATTATTAAGTCACCTTACGCAAACCCAACTTTGGGAGTATTGGAATATTGGAATAAATTGGTCAATTCCATTATTCCAAAACTCCATTATTCCAAGGGGTTGCGTAACATGAGTTATTAATTCTCTCGTACAAGGTTTATTCTTTGGAGTATGTACGAAGGAACAGTGGGCGCAATGATGAAGTAATGGTATTAACTAATTTATTTTATTTTTCAATAAATCGGACAAGCAACAACCAAAGAACGCAATTTATCTCGTTGAATATTGGGAGTTGAGAATTGATCCGCCGCGACGAATTGAAAATTTTCAATACACTATTTTCTCAGCTATAGGTTGATGAGCCCAGCTCAAATTTCCTTTCCATTCTGAATATAAGTTGACGAATAACTCCCTGTTCATTTTATTCCGTCTGCCATTTTTACATATCCTAAGACCATTTCCCCTAAAATTTACCCAAATTCTTCTAAGCCTCTAACAAGCCTATGACAAGCCTATAACAAGCCTCTGAAAAGTACCCGATTCCGGTCTATAAAAATGCCTGTAAATTTGGCATACACTCGCCGCATTCAATCCACAGCGCCTCTTATAAACCCAAAAAATTAATTAGATATCCCGTCGGGAAGAATTTGCTGCCGGTGAAATAAATCTGTCCGCTCGTCTCATCCAATTCCGGATTATGTACTCCATAAGCCGGACAAGCCGGAACCAAACAAATAACGACAAAGCATAGCCCATAGCGTCGCTTTGCGCTATGCTCTATGCGCTTTGCTTTGAAACTTCTTTTTCCATCTTGTGCAAATGTTAACGACAAAGTTCTTATTACTTCCATGAATCTTTCCTGAAATTTGCACCGGCAAAGTTTATTATCAAAAGTATTTCATAAAAAATCTGGAGAGGAATAATTTCTAACGGTTTGAATTTGCAGCCGAGCTTCTTTTGCTCAATCCAAACTATGAGCACATCGAAAGCTAATTTTATTATTACCGGAATTAGGAACAGAGAATTTACCGGGACTAAAATTACGGAGAACAGCATCAGAATATTCAGCAAATGCCAGAAGCCTAAAATGAATTGATGCCTCTTCAAATAGTAAAGAGAAGTTTTGGTATGCCGCGCTCGCTGTGTTAAATATTCACCCAACGATTTCTTAGTTGAAGAAAAAACGAAAGCATCTTCATTCAAAATTGTTCCGATTTTCATTTTATGCTTTACAGCTTCGCGAAGTAGTAAGTCGTCGTCGCCGCTTAAAGTCTCGGTCGTATTTGAAAAGCCTTTTATGGCATCGAAAGCAGATTTCCTGAACCCGAAATTTCGTGCTGCCGCCGAATATGGAATATTCA
>JAJYIL010000236.1 GCA_021790055.1 Bacteroidota bacterium | reverse complement strand
TTACATTTGTAAATGTATAACTTGAAGTTGAATCAACTGAAACTCCATCAACCATTAAACTAACAAACTGTGCACCTGCATTTGGCGCAAATGTGAATGTTTGACTATCTCCACTAATTACGGACACTGTCCCCGAAGGAGAAATGGTTCCGTAAGAACTAGTAGAGGCAGTTATTGAATACGTTGTAACAGTTGGAAGACCGGCAACTGTTCCAAACCATCCTGCAGACCATGAAGAGGAATCTGTTGCAGATTCCAATCTTACTCTCCAATAGTATGTCGTAGAAGCCGACGCAATAAAGTTGCTATAGTTTCCTGTTGTCAATCCGGAAACATCCAGTACCATAGAAGCGTAAGTTGAACTTTTTGAAACCTGCAGATGATATGTATCTCCCGCAGGAACGGCTATATTCCACAGAGTTAATTCCCAAGTTAAATCTATTGGATTAGTATTAACGATCGGATTGAAATTGGGAGCCAGTAACCAGGGAGCCGGAAGACTTTGCGCATTAACAGGAATTGAGAAACCCAATCCAATAAATGCCGCAAATATTAGAGTCCAAAAGTATGTTTTCACTTTCATATTGCCCTCAACAATTAATTTGTTAATTCTTTTATTCCACTGATTATGGAATAATTTTATTTAATTGATACTTTTCTAACTCGCAAAAAAATGGAAACTTTTTTATCCGCAAAAATAGATATGCAATTATTTTATTTTCTCTCCTCATCACCGGAAAGAAATTTATTCATTGCAGAATACTGCTTAAAATCAGCAATAACCTGTCAACAGAATTGAAAATAGAAAAATAGATTTATTAGAAATTATACTTGCTAAATTTGATAAAAATATTTATAGAGCTTAAGAAAAATTCTACACTTAGCAAATATGAACGACTAATGGCATTATAATTCGACAAAAGGCATGAAATTTATCAGATGGTATGTTCACCGGGTCTAACTCTTACACAATGTTCTAAGCATAACAATAATAGCGTTCATAATATAAAAACAAGATCGCTCAATAGCAATAAGCACTCAATAAAAAAATTCGACAAATATTTTTACTATCGAACTCTTGCCGGAAAATCTTTCAGCAAAAAACAATATTTACCAGTTTGCGGCAACTGCACCCGGCACTTGTCAGACAATGGACATCGAAAGGTTTGTTAAATCATTTAAAGCTTATGATGCAGTCGGTAATGAACTTAAAGTAGCGCATACATCTATTAATCAATGGCAGCTTTCTAATCCTGAAAGAATTAAGAAGATTGTTTATCAAATCTCAGATACTTGGAATACAAAGATCAATACACATTTTATTTATCAAATGTGCGGCTCTGCAATTGAACCGAACAACGTTTTAATAAATGGTCAATGCGTTTTCGGTTATTTCCAAGGGATGCAGTCTTATCCTATAATAATAAGAATAGATTATCCAAAAGATTGGATTGCCGGTACAGCGCTTCCGCAAGATAAAGACGGATATTACTAAGCCGATACTTACGATAAGATTGTTGACTTCCCCATTCTTGGTAAATTAACCGAAGCATCGCTGAAAGTAGGAAAAGCTAAAATTGATGTTTACACTTTTTCCAAGAACGGCATGATTAAATCGGAAGAACTTATAGGAGTTCTTAAGGACATTTAAAATGTCGAAAATGATTTTATGGAAGGCTTGCCGGTAATGCATTATACATTTCTATTTCATTTTGGAAATATATCCGCCGGCGCATGGGAACATTCCTACAGCTCAGAATATGTTTGCCAGGAGATGCCGCTTGCTACTCTTCAAGATAATTATAGACCGGTTGTAGCACATGAGTTTTTACACATCCTAACTCCATTGAAAATCCACAGTGAACTCGTCGCAAAGTTCAATTTTGTGAAGCCTGTTATGTCCCGGCATTTATGGTTTTATGAAGGCGTAACAGACCTCGGTGTTCATTGTACGGAAATGCAAGACCAATATCTTAATATTTATATGAAAGGTGCTATTGTTGCCGGTTTGCTCGATATAAAATTACTTCAGCTCTCCCACGAAAAAAGAGAATTGCGTAAAGTCATCCACCAACTGTCTCAGATTTACGGTCCTAACAAATCTTTCAGTGAGAAGATTTTCTTTTTAGACTTTACAAAGCTTACATATCCTGAGATCGGAGACTTCTTTTCGTAGTAAATGAAGTAAATGCAGACTCTCCGAACAAAGGCATTTTTTTGCCCGGTGATATTTTATGTAAGTATGAAGGCAGCGAGATAACACTTGCAAGCTTCCAGAAAATTTATGCTAAAGTAAGACCGATGAAGATGGGAGATGAATTAAGGGTTACTGTTCTCCGCGATGGTTAGGAAATCGAATTAGTTGCTAAGGTCGATGCTCAAACAATTAAACATATCTTTGCTGTCAATAAAGATGCAACGCAGGATGAGATTGAATTAAGAAATGCCTGGCTTAAAAATCTGTAGGATATTAATCTTCCAGTTCTTCGCACAAATAACCGTTGGCATTAAAAAGAAATACCAACGAGTTATTTAAATCTTCATCGGTTTCAACACGGAATATCTTATCGCAGTCTTCAAGATCAAAATTCCACTTACCGTCTTTTACAACGTCGTTTATAAAAGGCTGGAGCTTTGAAATATCATTATTGTTTTTGACAGTAGTCTTAAAAACCAGTACGTTCATTTATAGCCTCTTCAATCCAAATGTTTTTCTTACAATATAAGACGGATGAGGCAATAAAATATTTTATCAGGTTTATTTTTTGTTTCCGCTTAAAGCCTGCTTAACTCTTTCGGGAATCATCGGAAGCTGAAACAATCTTGCGCCGACAGCGTCATAAATCGCATTAGCAACTACGGCTCCCATAAATATAATTGCAGGCTCACCGCCTCCCTGCGGAGGAGCGTTCTTATTATCTATAATGATGGTTTCAATTTTTGGCAGCCATGAGAATCTCGGAATTTCATAAGTATCAAAATTTAAATCCAAAATATCTCCGTCTTTAAAATGGATATCCTCTTTTAATGCATAGCCAAGTCCCATCGTAATGCATCCTTCCATCTGGATTTTTGCACCTTCAGGATTTACAGCAAGCCCCATATCCTGCGCACAAACCACCCTTTTAACCTGCACGTGCCCGGTTTGTTTGTTCACTTCAACTTCCGCAATAGCGGCAACTGTTGTTCCGGCATCCGTACCGCAGGCTATTCCAAATCCTCTTCCGCTCGGCGCCGCTGCAGGCTTCCATCCAAATTTATCCGCTGCAGTCTGCAAAACATTTTTCATTTTCTTATCGGTTAAATTCTGAAGTCTGAATTCCAGCGGATCCATTTTAGCTTTAGCAGCCATTATGTCTATTTGAGATTCCCTGGCAAAAGTGTTTGTATTATTGCCGGGCGCTCTCCATGCACCTGTTGCAAAAGGATGCGCACTTCCTCCCCATCCTGAACCATAAACAGTAGTTGAGTTGTTCGGAATATCATAAAAGACAGGAGCTCCTCTTTCACCTGCATAATAAACATGATAATCCCAGAGAGTAATTTTGCCTTTATCATTTATACCCGATTTTATCTTTATAATTGCCGCCGGACGAAAAGAATCATTGAAGAATTCTTCTTCTCTTGTCCATGCTACTTGCACCGGCTTGCCGGTTAATTTAGCAAGCCTTACCGCTTCTATGATTTGAATATTTCTAGATTTACCTCCGAACCCGCCGCCTAAAAATGGAGGAATTATTCTGACTTTTTTAGAAGGTATTCCAAGCTCTTTAGCAGCTTCATCTTTTGCGGGGAAAGGAGTTTGTGTAGATGCCCAAACCGTTACTTTATCTCCTTCGACTTTGGCAACCGCGGTATGTGGCTCCATCGGCGAATGAGCTTTATAACCGTCAAGATAAGTTTCTTCAAAAATCTTTTTTGATTCGCTTTCTCCTTCCGCCAAATCGCCTGCTTTCGCCGCCACTTCGCCTTTTTCAGCATGCTTAAGCAAATGATCAAAAATATTTTTATCGTTAATTCCCGTTTTGGGTTTATCAAAGTTTGCTTTTACTTTAGAAAGCGCTGCCCCAGCAACATCAGGGTATTTATGCAATATTGCAATAAAGTCACCTTCATGTATTATCTGAACGCCTTCAACTTTTTGTGCTTCCGATAAATCCACATCTACAAGCTTCGCTCCATGAGCCGGCGGTCTTAAAATTCTTGCATATAGCATTCCAGGCAGTTGTATATCGCCAGAATATTTGGCTTTGCCGGTAACTTTTTCATAAGAATCCCTTCTCAACTCCGGCTTGCCGATAATTTTAAACTCTGAAGGCTTTTTTACTTCCGGCTTATCTTGCAAATGTCGCTCAATCTTTTTCCCTTTTGCCAATGCCGCATACGAGATTTTATTTTTTCTTGTACGCTTGTCAAATACAATACCATCCTCAGTAGATAAATATTTCACTGGAACGTTTAATTTCTTTGAAGCCAGTTCAATCAACACGCGCCTCCCTTCTGCACCAGCTGCTCTCAAGGCTGGTCCAAAAAACCGCGTTGACATTGAACCGAACGTACCCATATCCCAAGGGCAAAGATCGGTATCGCCCATAATCATTTGAACATCTTCCAGCTTAACATCTAATTCATCTGCAAGTTCCTGTGCTAACGAAGTAATAACTCCCTGCCCCATTTCTATTTTACCGGTGTAACAGGTTACCTTGCCATCTTCGCCGATTTTTAGAAACGCATTAAAGTCGGAAGGAAGGCTATTCCCGCGCCTCTGTTGAGCAAAGATTGAGGTGTCCCACAGTGAATATAAGATATAAATTCCAGCGCCGGCAACTTTTATAAATTCTCTACGGTCGATTAAGGTTTCAGATTGTTTATTCCTAAAATCAATATCAAGTAATTCTTCGTTCATTTTAAAATCCTCCTTCTATCTTTTTTGAGGCTGATTCGATTGCCGAGATTATCCTTTGATGCGCTCCGCAGCGGCATAGATTGTCTTCCATACCATTTATAATATCCGAATGTGAAGGCTTCGGATTTTTCTTCAGTAAAGAATAAGCTGTTAGTATCATCCCTGGAGTGCAATAACCGCATTGTAATGCATCATGCTCCATAAAAGCGGCTTGCAGTGGATGAAGCTTGCCGTTCTTCTCTAATCCCTCGATTGTTACCACATCCTTGCCGTCAACATCTTTCATTGATGTTTGGCAGGAACGGACTGCTTCATTATTTATTAGAACAGTACATGCGCCGCAAAAGCTTTCACCGCAGCCGTACTTTGTCCCCGTTAAACCGAGGTCGGTTCGGAGAACCCATAAAAGCATTCTATTTCCGTCAACTTTCAGTTGCACAGATTTTCCGTTAAGATTGAATTTAATATTGTCAGCCATAATTCACCTCTTTAAAATTTTTATTAAGGATTGCTCGCCCCGTAATCAATTTTCCCGGTATAAAATTTTAGTTCTTTTTAATTACGATATAATATAAGAATATTTTTAATAATTCCAGAGTTCTGTTTGAAAAAAGTAGGCTCAGTAATAGTAA
>JAJYIL010000235.1 GCA_021790055.1 Bacteroidota bacterium | reverse complement strand
CATGTAAACTTTCTGGATTTGATAAGGCTGCGTTGTCATTTCGTCGTCTGTTTCAAGGTCTTTAAATATAGCGTCGCTGCCGAATGCAAAATTTCTTTCCAGCGGGTCCATAATTTGAAATACAATCACTTCATTATTCTGATAACGGAAATGCTTGAGTGCACTCAGGATTGAATTTATGTCGTCAAAGAAGTCCGAAACGATAACAACCAATCCCCTTCTCTTTATTTTTTCTGCAATCGAATTTAAACATGAAGCGGTATTTGTTTTGTCTGAGGCTGTAGCATCGCTTAGATGCTTTAACAATTCCTGCAGATAAGCCTTACTTGCTTTTGGAGGTAAGTACTTGTTTATCTTTTCGGAATACAAAGTTAATCCGACTGCATCCTGCTGCTTAGCCATTAGGTATCCTAAGGCTGCAACCAGTGTGGATGCATATTCAAGCTTGGAGATGTTTCCCTCTGATGCGTACTGCATCGAGCGGCTTGTATCAAGCAGAATGTAGCTGCGTAAATTGGTTTCTTCTTCATATTGTTTGATGTAAAATTTATCGGTCTTGCCGTAAACTTTCCAATCGATATCCTTCGGCGCATCTCCCTGCATGTATGGACGGTGTTCTGTAAACTCTACACTAAAGCCGTGGTAAGGGCTCCGGTGAAGACCAACCATAAAGCCCTCGACAACGAGCCGTGCTCTAAGCTCAAGCGAATTTAATTTCGATATTACCGAAGGAGTTAGATATTTCCTATAATCGGCGTTCTGTTCAGGCATTAATTCTTCATGCTTACTTTTTTCTTTAGAATTTGTTCCGGAGTTAGCCCCATATTGTTAAGTTCTTCTTTCGCAGAGGATGCTAAATCATTATTAGGAAATTTTTGAAGAAACAGATTGAATGTCGCTGTGGCTTCCGGATATTGTTTGAGCTCGTTAGATTGAATGAAGCCGGACATAAAGAGAGCCTTCGCTGATAAATTGCTTTGAGGGTATTTGTCATAAATTGAACGGAAAATTTCTACTGCTTTCTCAAGTGATTGCACATCAGTCAGATTGCCTTCCTTAACCATTCTATTCTGATATAAAGTCGCCAACTGGAACAGAGCTTCGGGCACCTTCGGGCTTTCCGGATATTCTTTCACCAGATTTTGATAAGCCGTAACTGCTTCCTGAATATTATTCTTTTCAGCAGCCGACTTTGCCTGTTCCAGATAATATTCATCAGACTTTTTACTGCAGCCCGCAAAGGCTAAAGCCATTAATAAAATTGATATAAATTTTAATTTCATAAATTGAATAAAATTATTTTTAAATTTGAAGGCTAAGTTATCAAAATAAACCGCCTCAGGCAATGATGGATTTATTCTTATTCATCGACTCCTCTGCCATCTTCTTTTTGTATTCAACTAACTTCTTTTTAAGATTAGCATCGCCCGTTGCAATAATCTGGACTGCAAGAAGAGCCGCATTTTTAGCGCCATCAATTGCAACCGTAGCAACCGGCACTCCGGATGGCATCTGCACTATGGACAACAATGAATCCATACCGTTTAACGATTTGCTGTAAATCGGTACTCCGATGACCGGAAGAATTGTGTTTGCAGCAGTTACGCCCGGTAGATGAGCAGCACCTCCGGCTGCAGCAATAATAACTTTTAACCCTCTCGAAGCTGCTGTCTTTGAATATTCTCCGTGCTGTTCCGGTGTCCGGTGCGCTGATAATATTCTTACCTCGTAAGGTATTTCAAATTCCTTAAAGACATCAACTGCCTTTGCATTACTCCTAAATCAGAATCGCTCCCCATTATTATTCCAACTAACGGTTTATTCTCCATAAATCATCTCCTTGAATTTTTATGTTAATCACTTACTTACCGCAAACTCTATCACTTTAGAAAAATGGAATAATGTAATAAACTAGTCTATCCCATTACTCCTCCGAAGGAGTCCTTTGGACAAAACTCCATATTCCAGGGAAATAGGTAAAATGAGTCAGTTACTTTTCCAATCGACTGCAAATATAGAATCTCCATCAGAACTAAACAAAACTCCACCTAACTTGTCAGTTCTAAAAATTTTTGATCCGGATTCTTCCAGCCGCTTTACAACCTCTTCTGCAGGATGTTTAAATTTATTCTGAATTCCGGCGCTTATGAGACTGAATTTCGGTTTAACAGCGGAAAGAAATTCTTCCGAAGTACCGGTCTTGCTTCCATGGTGTGAGACTTTCAATATATCAGTTGATAAAAACTTTCTGTAATAATTAGAGAATTTTTTGTCGTACTTCTTCTCAAGGTCACCGGTAAATAATATACAGGTATTTCCATAAACAAATTTCAGAACTCCGCTCCGGTTATTCGAGGTTGTTTTTAAATTATTATCTAAAAAGTTTAGAATATATATTCTGCCTTCTCTGAGCTTAATAATTTCTTTTTCATAATGACGAACAGGAATATTCATAAAGCGCGCAAATTTTTCAAGCTTAACATCCTTGCTATTATTCGGGTCAAACGCCGGTTTGTAAACTGATTTTATTTTACCCTCAACCATCAAAGCAATAAAGCCGCCGTAATGGTCTAGGTCGACGTGCGAAATAAATCCGTATTCAATCTTGCCGACATTAAGATAATTCATCAGCGGCAAGACGATTCTTTCACCATTATCGAAATTTATTGTTGTTTCGCCGGCATCCACCAAAGCCGTTTCTCCACCGGGAAATTTAACAAGGTATGCATCTCCCTGTCCGACATCAATCATCATCAGGTTAAGTCTATTTTCTTTCAGCAGGTTCTTATCATCTAAAGAACAATATACGAGGATATTCAGACTCGCCAATAACGCCATAGTAAGCTTCGAGGCTTTAGATTTCAAAAACTTTAACGAGAGTACAAAGATGGTTAGAAAAAAATAAAAGAAGATGCAGTCGAGTAAGGAAAAATTCCGTATCCAGAGAAAAGCATATTCAAATCTGCCGGCAACATGGATTATATAATACATCAAAGAAGTAATTAGATTGTTGGCTTCGGCATAATAAAAAGCAAGAACCGGAGAGACGATGTTAACCATCAAAGTGAAAATTGATATACCAACAACAATTCCTGAAATCGGAATTACTAAAAGATTTGTGAATAGCGAAACCAGGGAAAGCTTTCCGAAATAGATTAATGTAACCGGCATGGTTCCGATTTGTGCACACAATGAAACTCCGGAATATGCCAGTATGCTTTTCATCATTCTGTTTCTAAAGCTAGATGCGTTTATCATCTTCTGGTAGATAGGATAAATTGCTGCAATCGAAAACACTGCAGAATATGAAAGCTGAAATCCCGGGTCGAATAATTGACGCGGCTCAACTACTAGAATAATTAAAGCTGATACAGCCAGTGAATTAAAAATGTTCGTCGAGCGGTTCGTTATAAATCCGATTACGATTGTGCCTGACATTATTGTAGCCCGTATTACAGAAGGCTGTGAATTAGTCAGAACCATGAATGCGATAATTCCTGCTATCATCAAGAAAGAACGCAGATATAGATTGAATCTTCCGAATAAAATTAAAATGATAAGAACGATGAATCCGACATTCAGCCCGGAGACCGCAAGAATGTGTGCAACTCCGGAGTTAATGAACTCGACAACCGCATTATATTCGATGTTGCTTCTGTCTGCCAAGATTTGACCTCTGATGAATGCGGCAGTCGTTTCCGAATGGAGCCTGGTTATTTCTTTATCGATTACTTTTCTGATATTGAAAACAACGGAGTTAAAGGTATTGGAACTTCCGTTCAATATTTTTATTCCATCAACGGAATTTGAAATTACAAATCCGCTGATGCCGCGGTCGTGCAGGTACTTGTCATAGTCGAACTCGCCTGGATTTCTTCGCTCTCTTCCTTTAACAAATATCCCGGTGATTTTAATTTTGTTACCCGGCAGAATTTTATTATAAAGGGAACTCAAATTAGCTTTACTTGAATCACGAATCCGGCAGATAAAACTAAACGGTTCTTTATAAATAGAACCAGGGAAAGATAAGCTGTCTGTTTCAAGATTAAATACGATTTCTGTTTTTTTAATCAACTCAACTCCGGTTAAAGAGCCATACGCTTTAAAATCTTTCTGGACATAAATATTTTCCGGTAAAAATTTGTATTCGGGCTTTTGAAATGCGGAAACAAATATCCCGGCAACAATAACGAAAAGGCTTATTGACAATTGAAATGTCAATTTCATTTTATCTTTAGAAACATAAAGTATCGCAAAAGCTAATGATATGACGGTAAGTAAGAAATAAAATAAATAATTAGTAGGATTAACTCCGGTAAAGCGGTAGATAATAATTCCAATGATAAATAGAATCGCGTACCTTATTGCCGGATAATTTTTCATCTAAGTATTTTCATAATTGCCGGTTTTATTTGAGTCAGGTCTTTTATCTCTTTATAAAATTCCTCGGCGTAAGCGCCGGAGGAAATTGCCAGAGACGGATTCAAAGTGTGCGTCTTAACCGAAAGGTCTTCAATGTTGCCATGATCTGAACAAATTAGAAGCGTCATGTCATCTTTTAATTCTTTAAGAATTGTAGAGAGAAATTCATCGAGGATATTTAACAGAATTTGTGCATCGCCGTCATATCTGCCATGACCTAAATGGTCGGTTAAGAAATATTCGTAAAGTGTAAAGCTGTTTTGAGCCGCTATTTTCAATAGTCTCCTCGCTGCCGTTTCGGGCTTTATTCTTTTTAGGTTGTAACCTAATTTAATATTCCATCGCTCGTTCGTAATTTCTGCGGTCAAAGCTTTGCCATTGCGAACATCTGTTGATGTATTTAATCTAAGTCCGCTTAATCTGCTGCTTAAAGATGTAACGCTTAACCTTGACCTTCCAGATTTTATATAATCAAAAAATACTTTCGGGTAAGCGTTAGCAAAAAAAGTTTTTTCACCTAAAGCTAAAACTTCTTTAAAAATGTTTTGTTCACTAATAATTGGAATCAAGGTTGAATAGGGATAAGGTCCGAAATGCTTTCCGATGTACCTGGAGGCGTTCATGCCGCAGAAGATTGAAGTCTGACCGGTGCCGCTTTGAGGAAAGCCCTCAACTCCAAGCCTTGCATCAACAGGAAATAAGTATGAACCGTTTCTCTTTAATAATTGATTTTTAAGAGAAGGGATTTTGCCGAATATTTCCGAGAAAGCATTAAATCCGAATTTGAAAAAAGGATTATTCTGATAATCTTCATTACCAATGCCAACGCCGTCTAAAAATATCATCAGCACAGATTGCATAATGTTTATTTGGATTCAACAATAATCGTTACAGGTCCGTCGTTAATAATCTTTACTTCCATCATGGCGCCGAAAATGCCGGTTTTAACTTTTGATTCGCCGAGATTTTGTTTTACTTTTTCAATAAATTTATCATAAAGCGGAATTGCCTCTCCCGGTCTCGCCGCTTCAATGAAACTTGGTCTGTTTCCTTTTCTCGCATCGCCGTACAACGTAAACTGAGAAATAATCAAAGCTTCGCCGTTAACATCCTTAATTGAAAGATTCATTTTTTCATTTT
>JAJYIL010000234.1 GCA_021790055.1 Bacteroidota bacterium | reverse complement strand
AAAACATTAGTAACTCTACCTGCACATTTTAACGGCAAAATGATTGTGCTGGATACACCGTTTAATCTAAAACCGGATGAGAAATTATTAGTTACAGTCCTGAACTCCGATAATACCGGGGATGAGAGAAAAGAATGGATTGCTTCCTCATTATCAGGTTTGAATAAAACATATTCAGGGGAAGAACCTGAATATAATCCTTCATTAATTAAAGAAACAAACCCGGAATATAAAAAGTGAAAGAGGGAGATGTAGTTCTGGCTGCCTTGCCTCAATCAGATGGGCAGACAAAATTAAGACCTGTATTGCTATTGCGTCAATTGCCGCCGCCGTATAATGACTTCCTTGCCTGCGGAATAAGCACTCAAATTCATCAAAAAATTGAAAACTTTGATGAATTACTAACTAATGAAGATGATGATTTTAATAACAGCGGGTTATTGAAAGAATCAATTATTAGATTAAGCTTTCTTACTGTTGTTCCTTCGAATATCTTAGCAGGTACAATCGGCAAAATATCGGAATCAAGAAACAAAAAATTATTGAAAAGATTAAGTGATTATCTTATTAAAGAAATTAATAATCATTAGCATCAATTCAATCTTTCCCCAAGGTTTTCAAGACTGTCGGCTAATTCTTTTATCATCCCGGCTAATGTTTTCATGCCTTCCGGATGATTGTAGAAGTGGTCATTCCTGTGTTCGCCTCTTTATCTTGATTCAATTACTTCCTTGATTAAATCAATAAACTCCCGGTCATCTTTATCTTCTTCCTCATCCGGCGGATCTCCATTTTCTTGTGCAAGTTTTTCACGCAGCATTACAGCACGTTTGTAATAATAAAGGAGCTCTTCTTCAATCGTCATATTAATTACCCTAATTTACTGCAAGAAATATGTTTATTATTTTTTTTAATGTAAAGAGTATAGTCCGCCGCATTAAACACGACTCAACAAAAAATCTTCATTTCGATTAAGCCGGCTTACAAGCATGACCTTCCCTTTTCCAAAGGCGGCACTTCATTGTCTGCCAAGAACGTTAGAATATTATGCATGAGGTGTAATCTAAGTAAATTCGACAATCTTCTTTCAATTCTTTGTGCATAACAAATCTCCATGTTTACTTTGCTGTTTTCTGTGTAACAATTTCTTTTTGTAACACAGAGGTTCACAAAGTCTGTACGGGGAACCTTAGAGGGTTATTTCTATTTTTTGTCCGCAAAAACTTCACTAGTCCGTACATAATTCTCTTTGTCACCTAACAACTTAGCGTATTTGTCCCTTCTTAAGTATTGATTAAGCCTGGGCAGTCACAATTATAATTTGGTTTCCGTTTATTATTAGCTTATGTTTGTTATGCAAGACAGTAAGTTTAGAGTTAATACCCTGTTTACAGGGTTGTTGTATAAGTTAGACGCAATTCGTTAGACCAATTCAAAAGACACCAAACCCCCTGTCATTAACAAACAATTAATAAATTATTATAAGGAGCATCTGTTATGGCAGAGCGCAAACAAGGTACTGTTAAATGGTTTAACAGCGCAAAAGGTTTCGGATTTATTCACCAGCAAAGCGGAACCGATATATTCGTTCACGTCAATTCTTTATCAGAGGTCATGAATAAATCATTGGAAGAAAATGATAAAGTAGAATATACGGTTACACAGGGTACAAAAGGTCCGCAAGCATCTGATGTAAAACTGGTAAGATAAAAATTATTTTAGTTATTCTAAATTTTAATTTGGGTCAGCATGTGCGGGGGTTACATATGCTGACTTTTTTATAACATCCAAAACTCTCTTCGTAAATCTATTCATAGAATTATAACCGCTATGAATGTTAGGATACTAAGCCAAATATAGGCTTGTAAGTTTGTATAAAATGCAGCCTGCAAAAGTCCTCAAATCTCTTTTCTCTCCTCTTTGCATAACAACGTTTAGGGACTTCATGTCTGCATACCGAAGTGACTAATCTACTTTAATTAAAGAAAGTTTGGGCACACAGGTTTGTAATTGTAGTGAAACTTTACGGGCTGTTTTTGCTGCACAAAGTATCTCAAAGTCCTGCACAAACCTGTCTGCCTCAGGCAGAGTTTCACAAAGTAAAGCGGAGAACAAAGTGCGGCGCATAGCGCCTAATGTATTCTGCTCTTAAAAAAAGCACCCGTAATTGAATCCAATGCAAAACAATTACGCGTGCTTATGTTATTCTTCACCTTCAACAGTTAGTTTGCAGGAATCTCCTTTTTGCTGGAGCGCTTCTTCCAATCGGAAGGCTTCTTCCCGCCGAGCATTTCGTACTCGTCGGATTCCTGGTTGAACTTGCCTGCGGCGCTTTTAAGTATACGCTTATTAAATTCGCCAAGCATATCCTCAATTGCGTCAAGAAGGTTTTGTTTTTCAGTAAATGAATCCAGGGCGCTGTCATATTCCTTTTTAGCCGCTTCATATTCCTGAAGCTTTGCTGCCATAACTTCTGCCGTAAGCGAGTTACCTTCTTCGCCGTAATCTATTAACTTTTTCTTATCGGCGTCTATCTTAATCATTGCAGATAGTTTCTTCTTGGAATTGTCGACAACCCCGGTAGTACCTTTCTTTACGTATGCCATTAGCATTCACCTCCTCTCACCGGCTTTTTTTGATTTGTGATTGATGATTCTTCCCGGTTAATACTTTGGTTTAATTCAAAATACCTCGTTTTTAATCTAAATTGTTCATTTCTGAGCTGTTTTATCAATTTTTTACCTTTCGAAAACCTCCCGGATAAGCTTCCGGAAGCCTTAAGAAAGCTTCCTTAAGTCCTAAGAAAGCTTTGTTATGTCCCGGAAAAGCTTTTTGAAGACCTGGGAAAGCCTTTTTAGTACCTGGAAAAGCTTCACAAGGACTTAAGAGAGCTTTCCATGTTCATCGATAAGCTTCCGTAAGTCTTTGATAAATCCCTCATGGACTTCGGAAAGCTTTTCTAAGTGCCGGAAGAGCTTCCATAATTATTCCGGTCGCTCTTTAAATTTCATTAAAAGCTGCCTTAAATCTTTTTATAGTACTAAAAAAATAAATATAGGCTTTTCTAAGTCTCCGATAATTTCTCAGTCATCTTTATAGAACATTCCGGCTTAGTATTAATGCTTAAAATATTTTTTGCAATGCACCGGAAATTTTCCGGGCAGCTCACGAAATCTTAATAAGAGCTTTTTATCATTCATTAAGATCGCCCGCCGACAAAGCTTAAGCTCTCATACTTTTTTAAAAGCAATCCGTCAGAATTTTAAAGCGGATTTAATTCCGCAGCTTAAAATATTTTCCGCATTGTTTCCTTTGGTTGTTAATTTTATTAATTTACATACATCCTAAAACAGCAATAAAAAGTAAATTAGCCGGCTGTAAAATTCCTTAACAAAATTTTTTTTGCGATGCTTAATCGTACTTAAAATATTTTTTTTAATCAATAAAAATCTCGTGAACCGGTTGTTCACATTTTAATGAAAACGTGAACAATTGGTTCACATTTTTCAAAACAAATGAAGAGGTGAGAGATGAAAGGGAATATTTGGGGAGGCTTGCTTGGACAATACCGCAAAGATAATAAGCTGATAAAGAAAGAAGCTGCCGCTCAATTGGATCTCAGCAGAGAATACTATTCAAAGGTGGAAAATGGAAAGGTAGTGCCGTCGGAGAAAGTAATAAATAGAATCTGTAATGTTACCGGTGCCGTAATTATATTACCTTCTAAGAAGAATAAAAGCAAATATATATGCGGTATCTGTTCTTTGCTGACGGAAGATAAAAAAGAAATATTAAAAGAATTGATTTTAAAATTGCTGAGCGGCGGTTTCAATAATTAAGGTAAATAAACGAAGGACTAAATCAGCCGGCGCATAAATAGTGTTGTCTGACAGTTGTACTGTCAGACAAAACTCTGTAAGCAGTTGTACTGCAATTATAATAGTGCTCATACCGTTTTAAGAGTGCAACTCTTTGCAGAGTTATGTTCGACAGTGCAACTGTCGAACAACAATCGAACAACAGCGTAACTTCAGTTAATAAATAAAGAGGACATCTCTAAACATAACAATTTATGTAAATTTCTTTGCCTTTAATTTTTATTTTTCTAATATTCACACGAGCAGAATCACCATTTTTTAAAGATAGAATTCGTTTGAAGGTTAATTCTAATAATACATGTTATTCAACCGTTTGGAAAATTGGATTAATGGAGTAATGGAATACACGAGATTACTCCATAATTCCATTACTCCAGGGATGGAGTTTAGGTAAGGTTGACAGAAGATAAATTATCATCAAAAAAAGGAGATGAATTGAAATGTTATCATCCAAATTAAAAGTTTCCGCATTTCTAACTCCGCTATTAATTTTTTCTTTCATAAATTCTTCACTTGCACAGCAAGCCATCTTTCCGCAGCCGCTTAGCGATAGGATTGCAAGCTATGATATGAATGTTAAGCTTGACCCCGTTAAGAAACTTGTAACCGGAGATGAAACGCTCTACTGGAAGAACACTTCGAGCGATAAAATAAGCAATCTTGAATTTCATCTTTACTTAAATGCATTTAAGAATACAAACTCTACTTTCATTAAAGAATCCGGCGGACAGCTCCGCGGCGATAAGTTTGATGAAAGCTCAGACTTAAACTGGGGCTGGGAAAAAGTTCTTGATATGAAAGTGAAAGACGGCGAGGATTTGACGGATAAAATAAAATATATTCATCCCGATGATAATAACGCAGATGATCAGACTGTAATCAGCGTACCGCTTTCTAAGCCGGTTCTGCCCGGACAAACAATTACACTTCAAATAAAGTTTGAATCAAAGCTGCCGAAAATATTTGCACGGAGCGGGTTCAGCGATAATTATTTTCTTGTCGGGCAGTGGTTTCCTAAAATCGGCGTTTATGAAAAAGCAGGCGAGCGCTACGCAGTTAAAGGTCAGTGGAATTGCCATCAGTATCATGCAAACTCGGAGTTCTATGCGGACTTTGGAGTTTACAACGTGCACATAACTGTTCCGAAAAATTATGTAGTTGGTGCCGCAGGTGTTCTGCAGAATGAAATACAAAACAGCAACGGTACAAAAACTTTGTTCTATCATTCAGAGGATGTAATTGATTTTGTATGGACTGCCTCACCTCGTTTTAAAGTTGTTAATGCTGTCTGGCATAATGTTAAGATAAGATTGCTGCTTCAGCCGGAACATTATTATCTTGCCGGAAGACATATTCAATCTGTTGAAGATGCGCTTGAATATTTTAATAAGTATTTGGGAAAATATCCGTATCCAAATCTAACGATAGTGGATCCTCCGATTCGCGGAATGGGCTCGGCGGGAATGGAGTATCCGACTTTTATTACTGCGGGAAGCTTGTGGGGCTTGCCCGAAGGAGTTAAGTTGATTGAGAATGTTGTTATCCACGAATTCGGACATCAATACTTTATGCTGATGCTTGCTACTAATGAATTTGAGGAAGCCTGGATGGACGAAGGCTTCAATACTTATTACGAAGGAAGAATAATGGATCATTATTATGGTGCAAAAAAATCTTTCTTCGATATCC
>JAJYIL010000233.1 GCA_021790055.1 Bacteroidota bacterium | reverse complement strand
TTTTAGAGCCTTCGGTTTCCTTGGGTTCTTCTTGATTACCCTTCTCCAGGATAATTTGGCTTCGCTTTATTTCTTGATTTAATTCCATAATACAATCGATTTTTTATTCACTCTAAGAAAACAATTATAATGCCATGTAAAACATTATTTTACCGCTTAGAATCCGCATTCTAAAAAATATTTTTGTTACACTTTAAGATTAAGTAAAAGTCTGTATCAATTTAACTCAAAGGCGTATTTCCCTTAGAATTAAAAGGATTTCCACAAATAGAATGATCGATAAAATTTCTACTAAAGTGCAGCAACTTGATGACCGGTTTACCGGTACTCTTCAAATAAAAAATAGTTTTGATCAGCGCTTAAATTTACGAAGTGTAAATGAAAATGACAATTGTTGAATGACGATTAGTGATTATCAAACAGAATAAGCTATTCCAACTACTACCAACTACCAACGGTCTATTACCACCACCAATTTATAATGACCAGTATGCGGCAAATCTTACCATGTAAGAGCTATAACCTGCATAGTTGAAAACGCTGCTTCCGTCTACTAAGCTTCCTTGTAAGGTAAGCCTGTCAAATAATCTGTAAGTTGCGGTAATATATCCCTGCCTTATAATGTAACTGCTGTTTGCAACAAAGCCTATCAAGCCGCCGATGGTAACTGTTGCAGAAGAATCTCTGATAATATCCCAATCTGCAAATAGGTTGTGCGTTGAATAACCGTTAGGAGAAAAATAAAGTGGCGATGTATTCTGGAAACCCGAACCGAAGTAAGCATAACCCAACATGAAGTGTGGATAAAAATATTTTCCAAGTCTAAATCCCAAAGAATATCCCTGGTTGCCGTCTGAAAAATTCATTAAAGAAAAATCCAGTGTAGTTCTGAGCCCGGATTTTGTTTGATAATATCCTCCGGCTCTAAACAGGTGGGCATTCAGTCTATATCCTATTAAGTAAGGCGAATAAATAACCTGGGAAGCATCCAACTGTGAATAAGAGCCGTAGACTGAGTATTGATCTGCTACTTCTGACCGGGCATAAATCTCAGCAACCGGCTGCCTGTATGAATTGCTATAGTTGGCACTTCCAAAGTTTGCCCCGAGAATTAAATTTTCCAAAAGTCTTAAGGTTATATCCCATCTGTAAGTATTCGAATATATCCTCGTTGCATTAGATGATAATTGAGTCCGGAAACCTTCGGCGCCCACCGATAAGAAAGATGTAATTCCTAGATCCAATCTTAAACCCTCGATGGAATTTATTACGCCCTGGTTGTCATTGTAATAAGATGCTGTTGGTGTAAGCAATGCATAAGTCGGAAATGTTGAAAGGAAACCGTTAAAGCCTGTAACCGGCATCCATTTATATCTTTGATCGACCGTAGCTACTTGAGAGGAATCAAGCTTCAAATTATCCTTCATGTTATTGTAAACATCTTCAGCCTTGCCGTATTCTTTCATGCGCATGTATGAATCTCCAAGATACAGGTTCACGTTGAAATTATCAGGATGCTCTTTCGCAAGCCTTTTAAATTCTTCAAGCGCCTTTACCGAATCGCCCATTGCAAAGTAGGTAGTTGCACGGGAGTAGTCAGCATTAAAATCATAGCCCTGGCTAAGAACATTATTGTATGTATCAATAGCCTGCTGATATTTACCGGCACATGCAAGTATGTCGCCATATTCTCTTTCCAATATAGCATTAGGAGCGGAGTTTGCGAGGAATATTTTGTACTTGGCTGCCGCTTCATCGCACTTATGCTCGGCATATAAATTCTCTGCCTCACGGAGTATGGCGTAATTTTGTTCCTGCTTATACCGGAACTTGTTCATAGTAAGCGAAGACTGCAGCGCCGATAAATCCGTACTTGACGGATCAAGCGCCTTTATCTTATCCATATAATTTTCAGCTAACGTAAAATCGTTCTGCCTCATACTCAACGAGCTCATTGCTACCATAGCCGGAATATTGTTGGGTTCCTTAGACAGAACATTATCTAAATAGATTTTTGCAGTATCCAAGTTCTGCCCTATCCATACATCTAATTGGGCGCTAAATAATTGATACTCAAGATTATTAGGATCGGAGTTGAGCAGCTTTTGCATCCTGGCAGATGCCTTAAAAAATTCACGGTTGTTTGCTTCCGCCTTTGCGTATTTAAACAGAATTTCCTTATCACCGGGATGTCTTCTCAGGTAAGCATCGTAGACCATCATAGTCGAATCATAATCCTGCAGCTTGGAGTAATACTGGGCAAGCTGCAGAGCAGTATTTCTATCCGAAGAATCTGCTGCAAACTTTGTTTTATAATATGAAACTTGTTTTGCGTAATATATCTGGCTTAGCGAATCTGTTATACCGGATAATGCAGCTACTTCAGTCGAATCGTACTTATCATTCTGCAAAATTTGCAGCTGTTGGTTTACTTCTTCAAATCGTTTAGCTACAAGTAAGGAGTCAATTAACTTAATTCTTGTTTCATTATCTTGAGGATGTCTTTTTAGGATACTATAATATCTATCAATAGGATAAACAAAAGCAGGCCTTACTGGCGGCATACCGTAATTAAAGTGTTTAACCGAAGTGTCGTTTACGGTAAATATATATCCTTTGCCTCGCGCTTCGTCAAGCCCATCCATCGCTTCCTTAAAGTAAGGTTTAATTGCCAGCGAGTTCTCAAAAGCCTGGATAGCAATCTGTGTCTTTCCTAACCATAAAGAAAAATAGCCGAACCTTGACCAAAGCCTCTGGTCGTTAGGATACTCTTCAGTATATTTTTTTAAGACAGGCCAGCCTTTTGCAATGTGGTTAGTCTTAGCAAGGATTTCAGAGTATCGGATAATTTCATCGGGCGAGGCATGAGCCATTGTTAAATATTTATCGTACCACTCCTCGGCTACAGACCATTGTCCAAGGTTCTTATAGTCCTTCCCTATTGCAAGATAGTTTTCCGGGTCTTTGGGATTTATGGCAATTTCTCTCTTGTAGCCTTCAATATCATTATATATTAATGAATACCAGCTTGCAGTCGCACGAGCCAGGTTTGCGTTTATCTCTTTGTTGTTCGGCTCAAGCTTTCTTGCGGATCTATAATCATAAACCGCATACTCATACTGCTTTCTTTTCTCGTAGCATAAGCCGCGAAGATTATATCCATCTGCCTGCTGGGGATGCGCAGAAATATACTTGTTGAGTAAATCTATAGCTTCTCCATACCTGCCGAACTGCATTTCACGTAGAGCTTCGTTTTTTTCCGCTTGAGTAATTGACTGGGCACTTAGTCTTATTGATAAAAAGAGAGTAAAGAAAATAATAGCTAAGCTTAACAAAGAAACCTTGGAATAATGGAGTAAAGAAGTATGAAAGCAATTTATTTTCTGCTGCATTGCCTTCATTTCAGCCGGGTGTTCCAATATTCCATTATTCCAATATTTCATTATCCTACCGTAATAGTTTGGAGAAGATTTTACAATTTTAATAGAAGCCCAATTTGTTGGTCTCTTTTTGAGCATCCGAATTTATCTGGTGGAAGATATCGTCTGCACTTTGAACATTCTCATCTACCTTTATTGTGTAAACAGAAATATACTGAGTAACGTTCTTTATATAATTCGGATCGTTGTTCGGCAGGTTGCTTTTTACCTTTGCAATAATGCCGTTTATATTTTTCGGATCATCTTTAGTTACAAGAAGAATAACCTTGTTGCTAAGTACGCAAATCTTGTCTTTTCTATCTGTAGACAATCTTACTGCGTTCTGAAGCTGAGTAATAGTAAGCAGTCCTAATTTCTCGGCGGCAGGATCAAGCCTTAATGACATTATTGTAAAGATTTGTCCGGTGCTTTTAAATAGGGCAATCTGGTTATTCAATATCAAGTAAAAATCGTTTATTGAATAGAAATTTGTGAAGCTTATATTTTCATCCGGCAATTCAATTTCCGATAATGACCTGTATTTAAAACTTTGAGTTGGAGTTGACGATGCGGTCTTTGCCGTGTAAGTCGTCTTTGTTTTCGGAGGTTGGTATTCAACAGTTACGCCTTTATATGGCTCTATAAAATAATCGGCAGTAAATTGACCTTCGGTATGTCCGATATTGGGGGTTATGGTCATAACACCGCCGTGAGCCTTGTTTATTTCATCTTCGCCTTTCTGGAGATAAATAATTCCTGTAGAATATGCTGCAAGCGCATCAACGATGGAGTTGGCAAGCGGTGTAGCCGGATCGCCTAATATAAATAGGCTCGAAATACCGTTGTCTTCAATTGCTTCTATGGTGCTGACAAAAACGTCCTGCAACAGATTTATATTGTTGAATCCGATAAACGGCGTCAGCTCATCAAATACAATTTTGTTAGGCTGGTACTGCTCTACAACTGTCACTATATCTTTCATGTACTCGACCAAAAAGTCATCTGGGTTACCTACCTCGTATAGATCAGAAGGAGGCGCCACTCTAACTACGATGATTAAATTTTGATTCATGTAGTGCTGAAGGTCGAAGTCTATCGACGCTGCCTGGATCATTAAATCCTTCGGACGCATGCTTGTAAAATATAAGCATACTTCTTTCTGGCTGGCGCATTCCATCGCGAACTGCAAGCCAATCAATGTCCTCCCGGACTTCCTTGGTCCGATCAGCAAATAAGAACCTCCGCGGTAAAAGCCGCCCCATGCATTATCTACAAGAGAGATTCCAGATGGTAATAGTTGAATTTTCTTTTTCATAAAATTATCGCGTTTTTCTTTGTTTTACCCAAATACTATGCCGGAAAATATTATCGCTTACGGCGAATTTAACAAATATTTCAGTCATTTGTTTGATTTAAATAGAGACAGCTAAAATGTTTTGATACATAATTCTACATATCGTTAGAATAATAGCCGTAGACAAATACAGCCGTTGCATTTCCTATAATTGTCGGTTCATTTGTAATGTAGTTTGACCAGTCGTCAAAATATTCTGATTCGTTTGTATTGAAAATATTCAAGCTGCTTTTTGTATCCTTCATCTTAAATTGCTTCATTGAGCTTGCTGGAGCCGGACCTGCTGCAAGCGCACCTGGCAGATACCCTCTGTGGAAATAACCTACCTGGGAATGCATGTGCTTTGGAAACTCTGAGCCGATATCGTAGATAAAGCTAAGTCCCCAGGGATTTCTTCCGAGCACGTAATCTCTTTGATCAACAGCCAGCGAGTCGTACCTGCTGCTTCCGGTGGCATCCTTATAAAGAATTTCTTGGAGAGCCGCGCCTAAAAAAGAATTTGTACTACCCCAGGAATAAGCCATGGCGCCGTTAAACAAAGACGAATCTTTGTTGTTGTTGAAAAAGATTAAGTTATTAAGAATGTAGTTTGCGTATCTTGGAAATATTTTTGCCAGCCGGTAATCTGCAAGTGAATTAAGATTGCCGTAGCTCCACCAATAATCAGACTTTGCGCTGTCGGCATAAGCCATTGCATCTTGAAGGTACTGCTGTCTTTTTGTCGTTAAGTACAATTCAATTGCGCCAAGGGCAAGCTTGCCCTGGTAAGTTACATCCCTGTACATTCCTGTTCCG
>JAJYIL010000232.1 GCA_021790055.1 Bacteroidota bacterium | reverse complement strand
CTTAGCCGAAACGAACTACGAGACACAGGCTGCCGCTGCTACCGATTTAGGCGGTATTGAAATAGCAAGGAACAGGCTTGTTATTACGATTGGGCTAAATACAATTACGTACAATAAAAATGCTGTTGCAATAGTTATTGCATCCGGCGAGGCTAAAGCTAACATAGTAAGAGATTCAATTGAGAACAGCCATAGCAATAGATACCCTGCTACCGTTCTGCAAAAGCTGCCGCGAGCCCGCTTCTATTTAACCTATGGTGCAGCGCTGAGGCTTATGGAAAGGCGTTATGCAGATATTGAAAAAGAACAGCCGCTTTCTAAATTTTCAATTGAGCGCTCGATTATAAATCTTGCTGTTGCAAAACAAAAGGAAGTATTAAAATTAAGCGAGGAAGATTATAAGAGGGATAAATTCGGAAATTATATCCTAAATGCATCGAGTCAATCATTAAATGAAATAAACCGACATATTTATAATTCCGCGCTGGAAAAATTTAACCACGGGATTGCATTGCTCGACAACCAGAGATTCCTTCACACAGGTCCTCATCATGACGACATAATACTTGGTTATTTACCATACATAGTTCACCTTGTCCGCAGTGCAACCAATAAGCATCATTTTACCGTATTGACGAGCGGGTTTACCGCGGTAACAAATTCTTATATGCTCGAAGTAATAGAGAATCTTAAGCGCTATTTTCCAACCGATGAATTCCAGGCGAGATTACAAGCTAATTATTTTGATCCGTCATTTGAAGAAGGTAAGAACAGAGATGTAAACCTGTTTCTTGACGGGATTGCGGCAAAAAGCCTTACCTTTAAGCATGAAGCCCAGGCAAGAAGAACGTTCCGGAATATCATCGAAGTTTACGGGGACAGCACTCCGGATTTTACAACTGTAAAGATTGGTGAGCTAATAAATTATTTTAGAACCCAGTATCCGGGTAAGAAAGATACCCCGGATGTTCAAAAGCTGAAAGGCATGCTTAGAGAGTGGGAAGAGGAGATTTTATGGGCGCATCTTGGATTCCACAGTGACGAAGTTTCACACTTAAGGCTCGGATTTTACCAGGGAGAAATCTTTACAGAAAACCCGGAAGTTGAGCGGGATGTTTTGCCGGTATTAAGCCTGTTAAGAAAGTTTAAACCGACTATAATAACAGTCGCTCTTGATCCTGAGGGTAGCGGACCTGACACTCATTACAAAGTGCTGCAAGCAATAACCGAAGCACTGCGACTTTATGAAAAAGAAGCCGACATCTCAAAACTAAAGATCTGGGGCTATCGAAATATCTGGTACCGGTTTCATCCCGCAGAAGCAAACATTTATATACCTGTAAGCTTGAACAGCTTTGCCTTAATTGAAAGTATGTTCCTAAACAGCTACGGCTCCCAAAAGGATGCCAGCTTCCCGAGCTATGAGCATGACGGTCCGTTCTCACAGCTTTCGCAGAAGATTTTAGCTGAGCAATATAGAACTATACGCTTATGTCTCGGGAAAGACTTTTTTATAAACCATGAAATACCGCGTGTTAGAGCCGCGCACGGCATGGTTTATCTTAAGGAGATGACACTTGATGAATTCTACACAAGATCAATTGAATTAAAGAAGCTGACGGAGAATACCGTCGTTGATTAATTGCAACACCTTGCTTCGCAGATCAGGTAATGGTTAAGAGATTTACGATTGAGGAATGAAGATTGACAATAAACGGAATTGGTTCAGGTATGTTTGATTTATGGTTTAACCAAAGCTTGTGGAATTATCAGCAGCTTTACTTGTTGCATGATGAATCAAAAAATAGCTATTTTACAGAGTGAAAAGATTTTATTTTGCGGAAAGAAAGCTTAGCAGGACGCTCATTTATATTCAATTACAAAACGGCAGGTTGTAATATATGAAAAATGGAAAATTTTACCTCTTGATTTTATTTATTTTTTCTTTCTTGCTTGCAGCGTGCTCTTCAACTCAACAGACAACAAAAGAAGCCGAGCAGAAGGCAGAGACAACTCCTAAGAAAGACTCTCTTTATGTTTTCGACCAGGTGCCTCCTTCACCACCGGCTAAAGATACTACTAAGCCTGAAATACAACAGCAGGTTGAACCGCAATCTCTATCTTTAGGCGCAACTTTTTACCGTGTGCAAATCGGGGCATTTAATTCTAAGGAAGCTGCAGATGACTTTGCAGAAAAGAGCAGAACGAAAATTACTGAAGAGATAAAAGTTAGCTTTAATCCTTCAATAAATTTATATGTTGTCCAGCTTGCTCATGAATACCCATCGCATGAAGAAGCGGAAACGGAAAGAAACATACTCTGGAAGATGCCGGAGTTTAAGGATGCCTGGATTGTTACGGAACAGAAGTGAGTTGAACAGAAGCCTGGAATCAGAGGTCAGAGGTCAGGAATCAGAGGTCGGAAGTCAGAGGTCAGAGGTCAGGGTCTTGTCCGGAATTGAGCTTGCCTTTGCGCCGGGAGTAAAAAAATTCAGAAGGTAGTGGTATTTATTGAAAAGAATGATTAAATTAAAAATGTTTATAATAAATAATCTCAAAGAGGAGGGATTATGGCTTTCTCATTAAACAAAATCATGTTGATCGGCAATATTGGGAAAGATGCCGAGACGCGGTTTACAACTAACAATGTCTCAATAACTACTTTTACACTTGCTACTACGCATAGTTTCAAAGGTAAAGATGGTAATTGGGTTAACGAAACAACCTGGCATAATATAAAATCGTTCAGCCTTTCGGATTATTTTAAAGAGAATTTGAAAAAGGGCAGGAAGATTTATGTTGAAGGCAGGCTGACGAAGCGAGAATACACCGATAAGGAAGGGATAAAGAGATACATGACCGAGGTGTTGTCCGAAAGGATTATCCCGCTGGAGGCACCCAGTGCTGAACCCGGTACGCACGAAGAAGTGCCGTTTAACGGTACGGTAAGTGAGCCGGATGTTCACACTGAAGAAAATGAAGATTTGCCTTTTTAGTTTTAAATTTGTTTAATAATGCAGGATAGAAATAATTTTTGCAATTAGATTGGCACATCAAGGTAATTTTATTAATAGCATCTTTATTTCTATCTGCATTGTTTTCCGGTTCCGAGGTATCATTATTTTCGCTTAACCGGAAGAAATTAAGAGACAATCTACAGAAGAATCCTTTAATAGAACGCTACTTAAAACAGCTGCTTGACCACCCGAGAAGATTGCTTGTTACAATTCTGATAGGGAATACCGTAATCAACGTAATAGCATCTATTATTACTGTTTCTATTGCGCTTGATATTGCTGCTGTATCGGCACTTTCACTCAATTTCTTACTTACTGCTCAAATTATAATTCTAACAATTCTCCTTGTAATTTTTGGAGAGTTAGTTCCTAAAGTTTGGGCGGCACATAAACCTGTATCCTTTGCAAAGTATATTGCTGTGCCGCTATACTGGATTTCCGTAATAATTTTTCCGGTTGCGGAAGCGCTGACTGAAGTTATCAGAATTTCTGTTTCTAAATTGAAATTCGACAAGTCAAAAACAGTAATCCTTCCTGAAGAGTTGTCTGAGCTTGCAGATTTGAGCCGTGAGAGAGGGGCATTAATTGAAGGGGAACATGGATTACTCAGTAATATTGTAAGCTTCAGATCGGTTCATGTCCATGAGGTAATGACGCCAAGAGTGGACATGGTCTGTGTACCAGTAGACTGCAAGTTTGATGAGCTGCTGACAATTCTTACTTCAACCGGTCACAGTAGAATACCGGTTTATGAAAATGATCTTGATAATATCCGCGGGATAATTTATGCAAAGGACCTACTTCCGTATATAAAGAATGTTAAAATGCGCGATACACTATCGCTTCCGTCAATTACTAGAAAGATTTTATTTGTGCCGAAGATGAAGATGATCGATGATCTGATGCATGAATTCCAGGAGAAGAAATTACACCTTGCAATTGTTGTTGACGAATACGGCGGTACAGCGGGCTTAATTACACTTGAAGACATACTTGAAGAAATACTCGGCGAGATAAGGGATGAGTATGATAAAGAAGAGAGCCCGGTAATGAAGGTTAACGACAACAGCTTTTTAGTACTCGGAAAGATGCCGGTGAATGATCTTTACGAGATTCTTATGTTAAAAGAACAGCCGCCCGACGGAGAGTTTGGAACGGTAGCGGGCTTGATCTTAAATTATTCAGGACATATTCCCAGAGAGGGCTATTCTTTTCAACTGGAAAATTATAAATTTACTGTTAAGGAAGTAATCAACAAAAGAATAAAAAAAGTTTTAGTAGAAATGCTTTCTGAGTAAAAATTTAAATGAAAAAGAGCTGTTTCGTAAAGATGATTTTAATATTAACAGTACTGGCGGCGGTTGTACTTTATATTATCACCCATAAGTTTAACGAAGTAATCCTTAATCCGAGTAAGCGCCTTCTTATAAACCAGGTAAACAGGGATTTGAACTATGTAAAGAATACGCCTGAAAAGGATTCTCTTCAATATTTAATAAAAGATTATATTACCGGGTTAAAGCATGTTAATGATTTGTCCGACGCGACGTTTAAAACGTTTATTGATTCTCTCCAGGAAGCTCTTAAAGACAGCACAATCGACAACAGGGACTACAAAATACTTTATAACATTTTAAAACGGAAAGAAGTAGAATGAAAGATCGTAGAAAGACAGAGATCAAAGTCGGTCTCACGGTTATTGCCGCGCTAATAATTTTTTTGTGGATACTTGGCTGGGCTAAGAATTTCAGCTTAACTTCAAATGAAAGGATAATAAAAATAAGGTTCAGCAATGCCTCAGGTCTCGAGGTGGGTGATTACGTTTCCGTCAACGGTGTAAGAGAGGGAAATGTCGAGGATATTAAAGTTGAAAACAACGGCGTTTTAGTAACTGCTCGTATCTCGAAAAATCTTGATTTAAGAAAAGATGCAGTCTTCGGTTTGACTATGACGGACTTAATGGGCGGAAAAATGATTGACATTAAGCCCGGCATATCACTCAAACCGCTGGATTACAATGCTATTCAGCATGGCGTTTTTTATTATGATATACCTTCCGTTATGGCTTTCGTCGGATCTATGCAGGATGATTTGATCAGCACATTGAAGGGAGTAAAGGTTACGCTTAATTCGTTAAATAATTATTTGACCGACAAGAAGATGAACGAGGATATAAAGACCTCACTTGCAAATTTAAGCGAGCTGACCGGTAGATTGAATTCAATTACTGAAGAGAATAAATCGAATATTAAAAAGTTGATGGACAACAGCGTCCGGATTACTTCCGATGCAAAGGATTTAATCAGCGAGAATAAAAATAATATTACCGAGACGGTTGCCGAAGCTAAAAGCGTTCTTGAAAAAACGGATTCTCTTGTTATTAAGTTAAACAATTTTACCGACGAGATAAAATCAAAGAACAACAATATCAGCAAGATTCTCTATGATGAGAAGCTATACTCCGATTTGAGCCAATCGATCAAGCAGGTAAAAGAACTTACCAAAATATTAATAGAACAATTGACTAACAAAGGATTTAAGGTTGATGCGCATCTCCAT
>JAJYIL010000231.1 GCA_021790055.1 Bacteroidota bacterium | reverse complement strand
AGCTTTTCATAATAAAACCTCCTAAGTAAGTTTCAAAATATTATTTACATGGATTGTCTTGCGGAAGAGGTATATAATATCCCATCCACATTGTAGTGATCAAACTGTCCTCATAATGAACCTCAAACATTTTTTGATTCAAACAATACTTTTCTGATAAAATACTATCAGATACTGAGGAAACGACAGGTTGCCCATAAGCAAGATGCACTTTAGTAAGGGCTGCGCCTATGCCAATTCCCTCTTTAGTTTTCCCCGTATATGCATCTCCAATCCCTATTCCATCTACCGGTCCATAATTATTTACCGTATCAATAAAGAATATTTGAAGTTTCACATAAGGATTTACGCGTGTACCTTCATCATAAGAATATAACCTCCAGCTTCTGTAAATTCCATCTGCATATCTTACATTGGTAGGTTTTCCAAGTATTGCTTCAACTGTTTGTCTTGAATCGCCAAGCTTTACTCCATCTACACTGACACCGGGGACAATTACCCCGATGTTTCCCTCATTTGAGGGGGAATTTACATTACCTTTACATGAATTGAGAGAGAGGAGAATGAAAAAAGAAAAAGCTATTGATATGAATAAGTGTAAAGAGTATTTATTTCTATCTTGAAACGTATAAATTTTAATTTTCATTCAACGCCTGCGGTTAAAGCTTAAAAATCAAATTTGTAAAAAGAGTTTAGTAAATAAGAATTATAAAGTCAATGAATTGATAGTGACTTAATAATTTCTTAATGCCGTTTTTATAAGGACTACAATTGTGTCCTGGATAAGTGTGTAAAAGAAACTCACTCCGGTTAATTCGGGAATGCTGCGGAAACAAATGAGCAGACGAAATAAATGTGGTGTAGTGAGTAAGGAGTGAAATAAAATACCCAACGTCTTAAAGACGTTGGGTATCTTGCTATTAATCATTTCAGAAGTAAAAGTTTTTTTGTTGCTGTATAGTTTCCGGCTCTTAGCTGGTAGAAATACACTCCGCTGGCAATGCTGCTTGCATCAAAATTGACCGAATAGCTTCCTTTAGTTTTATATCCGTCAACAAGTGTCTTTACCAGATTGCCAAGCACATCGTAAACCTTTAAAGTTACGTAATTGTTATTTGGAATTTGGTAATTGATGATTGTGGTGGGATTGAAGGGGTTGGGATAGTTCTGTACGAGAGCGTATGTTTTGATTGATTCCGGTGCCTGCAGCGTTAACTCATTCGGTGAAAGCTTAGCCAGGGTATTATCGTCCACAGTATTATATTCGTTAACAAGCATTCCTTGCACTCCTTTTATGCTGCTTGAGAGAATAATCTTCAGCCTAACTGTCTTCGTACCGGCTGATGTAATCTTTAAGCTTGACGACTTTAGATTGGATGAGTCTGCATTAGTGCTGTTAAAGTTACTCTGCTTTATTGTCCCTACCAGGTTGTTAGTGCCGTCTTCTATTAATTCTATTTTGCAGCCGATCTGGAAGTTTTTCAATAGCTTCACCAAAGCTGAGTCCGCAGCGCCGAAATCGGCAGAGAGCCTGTGCCCTTCGCTAAAGCTGATCTGACTTCCGTTTTGAATTGTAAACGGCTCGCTTACTAAAAACGTATTTAAGCTGTCAAGGCTTAAATGCAGCTTTCTTCTTTTTTGAATTACCGTATCTTTAGTTTCAGGTATATTAACGAACTTAATACTATTATTGTCAACTGTCAGACTCTTCACAGAGAAATAAAATTGAATGCTGCCTGTATCTAACACAGCCCCCCGTCCATAGGTAACTTGCTGACTGGTTGTCTTAGCTAAACCGCCGAGAGAGCCGGAGGTTTGAAAATAATAAGGCAGGCTTACGGGATAATAGGAGGAGGCGAATAAAGCAGCCGATGAAGCGCCGTTGCAAAGCTGGATTTGTCTTCCTGTTGTATTAAGCGTTACGGTGCTTGAGCCGTTACCTGCAAAGTTTTGCCAGGTAGTGTTGTTGGTATTCTGTGCATAGGCAAAATAAGTATTTGTTAAGCCGTCCAGTATGTTGAGAGATACCGAGTTAACCATATTACCGTAATCATTAAAAGAAGACGGCGAGGTCGAGCTGCAGTAAACTACGTTAACGTAGTAAGGCGTGTTTGAGCCGCCGCCGTAAAGGTCGCGTATCCAGCAAACCTGTATGTTATTGTTGGGTAACTGAACTAACGACGGCTGATAATTTAAATAACCCGAACCGGAAGAAAGTGTAGTAGACAGTTGAGATGTAATCCAGCTGCTTCCATTTAAGTTGCATGTAAGTTCAGCATCTATAATATTACTACCCGGGTTAGGATTCGATTGATACACAATATCAAAACTTGAGTTATTTGTACTTTGTTTGTTCATGTATACAGACGCGTTTATTGAACTGCCTGAGGAGCCGGTGATCAATACCGGAGCGTTAGGTAAAGCGGGAGTTGGCGAGACTCCGTTCTCCTACATATAGCCGTATATCCAGTAAATTCCGGGCTGCATGCCTCCGGCTGTGCTTTTCCTTTCGAAGCTTAAGACGAAGGGACTAGGGTCATTATTTCCTGCCCAAGCAATGTTAGGATTTGCATTGGTAGCAGCATATTGGTCTCCACCAGAAGGTTCAGTATATAATGGTCCGGGAAAAGCCTTGGACTGTTTTACATAAGCGCCTCCCGAATTCGTGAATACATCATATTCAATTGTATACGTGCTGCCGGATTGCTGTTCAAATGCTACGACAACGGCGTAATAGTTTGTATTGGTAGGATCGGCAGTGTTATAGTGCCAGTCAATGGAGGGACACTTGCCGCTGCCGCTATCAAGCGGCTGACCGTTGTTGCCGAGGAACCATGTAGTACCGTTGTCGGTGCTTTCCTCCAGCCAAACATGCCCCAAAGAAGTATACACCTGGTGAAGCCAGCCGTCCTTTGTACGAACAAGCTTGCGCTGGCTGTTGTTGGAGAAAGCGGAGGGATCGCTGGAGAGATGTACGCCTTTTACGTTTGCCGTTACTGTTGCGCCGCCGCTTGTAAACTCAACACCTGTTTGTGCTGCAGTTGAGTTTTCAATGTTAACTCCACCGCTCGTTGACCAGTTATATAAATATAGTTGATGGCTTGTGCCGCCTACTGAAATTGACTGCCCGGAAGGAAAGCCTACCGAATAATATGGAAATGTCCACTGTCCGTTAACAACGCCTTGATTCAAAAACACACCCCCGCTTGATTGGTTGTAGGCACCTGTCATTGGAGCGCTTGTTTGAGTAATAGGCGCTGTTGCCTGTGCATAATTATTTCCTTGTGAGCCGTTTGAATTAATATACCAGGGGTCGTTGAATTGTAGCTGAATGTTACCGGCATCCGATACTGCGTTGATTGTGGCTGAATTGAGAGATATAAAATTGGCTGTTTCAGTCTCCCCCGGTGTTCCATTAACTGAAAAATTATTATTAAGTAAGTAAGATGAACTTACACTATTCCAATTATTATGCTTTGCTAACGGAATATTGTTTGTATTAACAAATCTATCTTGATTGGTGCCGCCTTGTGCAAGGGTTAACTCGGTGTTGTTAGAGCTCATTCCTAAGCGCAAAGATAAGCCGGAATTTACCGTAGCATTTGAATTTATTTTTAAAGACCCGCCTCCAGAGCTTCCGCCTACAGAATTTACAAACTCTACAGGAACAAACTTGAAGCTTCCTATTTGAGTACTCCAATCATTACTATTTGTTGCCCATTCCCCGCAAAACCAAAGCTGGTTATCGCTGCTTGGGTCCAATCCTATTCCGCTGTAATCGCCCCATCTTATATTTCCGTTTTTATCTAAAGCATTGGAATTTGTAAATGTACCGGCACCAGCTTGTAATGCTTCACTGGAACTGGCAGAGGCATCATTTGCGGAGCGGTATGCCATATAAACTCCGGGATATTCGTTACTGCTCGATCTGTTAAATACTAAAGCTATATCTCCGTAATTATCAATACCAATCTGAGGATAAAAATAATAATATCCGTCTGCACCATAAAGCGCATCAATAACCGAACTATTAGAATTAACATCAACCTTTTCAGAACGGATAGCCTCGACAGTGCCGCTTCCCCAATTATATAAAGTATTAAATGACGTATATAAAAATCCGTTATTAAATATTACTTGCTGGGCACGGCTGTCTCCGCCGTTAATATACAATGATGTACCTTCTTCCTTAACTAAATTGGCAGGATAATTACTGCTGTAACTTGCTACATTAATAATTGCCTGTTGTGTAAGACTTGGCGAGTTAAGCTGGTTGTCAATTCTCCAAACTGTAATTGAACTGGCACCCCATTCTTCAGTATTTAATAGATATTCACTTGTCGTTGTCCCGAAATTCTGAGCCGGTACTAATGCAAATACGTTGCCGTAGTTATCAGTCATGTCAACAAAATCGGTATAGGTTAAAGTTTGATTATTATAAAGCTGTGATTTATTAAAAATCCTGATTTTTGCATATTCAAAAAGATCGGTGCTGGTAAATTGATTAGATGTTATATAAATTGCCGAATTATCATAACCTAAATTATCATAATCTGCCCAGTATGAGGTTTGAGTGCTTCCGTCTAACATGGCATTTGAGGAAAAGGCATACCAGGAGCCGGTAGGATCGGATGTTTGAGAAACAGCAATTTCATAGTTTGATTGGGTAAAATCGGAAGTTTTTTCTAATGCCGTAACAACCCACCTTTGTGCATATTGATCATAGATAACTCTAGGGTCAAAAGGTGTGGTGCTTATATTAAAAAGTGTCGTCAATTGTACTGTTTTTTGTCTGACTCCGCTTTTATTAAAAATCGCAATTTCCGAATTCACAGCCTCAACTATGTAATTGCTTCCCACCGCTATTATAGGGTCCGGCGGTTCTTCAGTTGTGCTTGCAATTCCCTGGAAGTTTGTATTAAGAGTTGCAGTTTGAATTGACCGGGCTGCAGATTTTCCTAAAGGAGCTTTTGCTTTGGGAAGAAATAATTGAGAAGTTGATTTGTCCTCTTCCCTGCTTGCTTTTAGTGTTGAAGAATTAGCTTGTTGTTTTTGATATTGCTTAACGGATTTAGAATATTGCGGCTCGTGCAAAATAGGTATCTGTTTTTTAGCATAGGTAAAATTTGAAGCTGGAGGTAATGATGAAATATTTACGACAGTTCCAGCATGTGTAATCCCTTTTAACGGTTTATACTTGCTTTGTGCTTGAGTGAATATGGAAAAAGCCAAAGATATGATAAATGCTAATAAAGCTGCATTGAAGCTTTTCTTAACAAGTTTGCAAAAGGTAAACATAATAATTCCTTTCAATTTAGAATATGAAGCGGGAATTAGTTATTTTAATATTGCAAACATTAGACGAGATAACAGTTGACCGGACTGTTAAAAGAATAAAAGCAATCCTAATGTTTGCACATGCCAGGTTCCGGTGCCCGCTGCGCCGGAACCGGTTTTATTGATTTTTTAATTGTCTTATTTCACCTCCTTCCAGTGTATACTACTCCGTAATATTGTATCCCATTATATGTTCTCGTTCCTACTGCAACTATTGTATTCCCCTTTATTGATACGCTTCTTAA
>JAJYIL010000230.1 GCA_021790055.1 Bacteroidota bacterium | reverse complement strand
AAATTAATTAACACGATTGAAGTAACTCCCGGCTGCTTTATAAGGCAGATAAAATCCGGGATGATTTTTCACTAAGATTTTAGGAGATGTAAAAATGCCATTAAGAGTTCAAGAAAATGCAATGCGTGATATTAACAGTATCAGGATTGGCTTAGCAAGCCCGGATGATATTCTTTCAAGATCATACGGTGAAGTAACAAAGCCGGAAACGATTAACTACAGGTCATTCCGCCCGGAGAAGGATGGACTATTCTGCGAAAAAATATTCGGTCCGACACGGGATTGGGAATGCTTCTGCGGTAAATATAAAAGAATTAGATACAAAGGAATCATCTGTGATAGGTGCGGCGTTGAGGTTACTCAAAAGAGTGTTCGCCGAGAGAGAATGGGACACATTGCTCTTGCTGTCCCGATAGTTCACATCTGGTTCTTCAGAGCGCAGCCTTCCAAGATAGGAAACATAATCGGTCTAAGCCTGAAGGAGCTTGAGAAGATAATTTACTATGAATCTTACGTGGTTCTAAATCCAGGACCAACCGGTTTGAACAGATTGGATTTGGTTTCTGAAGACCAATATTTCGAGGTTTTAAACTCGCTTCCTCAGGGAAATGAAAAGCTTGAAGATGAAGATCCGAAAAAGTTTGTTGCTAGAATTGGCGGCGATGCGGTTAAAGAGCTTCTGAAGAAGACTAATGTTGAAAAGCTTTCGAAAGAACTAAGAGATCAACTCCAAGTTGAAACTTCCCAACAGAAGAAACAGGATTTGTTAAAAAGGCTGAGAGTCCTTGAGTCATTTAAAGAAGAAGAAGGCAAACCGGCTAATAAGCCTGAGTGGATGGTAATGAATTATATACCGGTGATTCCCCCGGAATTAAGACCGCTTGTACCTCTTGAAGGCGGAAGGTTTGCAACAAGTGATTTGAATGACCTTTACAGAAGAGTCATCATAAGGAATAATCGCTTAAAAAGATTAATTGATATTAAAGCACCGGAAGTTATTCTTCGTAATGAAAAGAGAATGCTTCAGGAATCTGTAGATGCGCTTTTCGATAACTCACGCCGCGGCAGTGCCGTAAGAAGCGACAACAATAGACCGCTTAAATCTCTGAGCGACATGCTTAAAGGAAAGCAAGGACTCTTCCGTCAGAATCTTCTTGGTAAGAGAGTTGATTATTCCGGTCGTTCTGTTATCGTTGTTGGTCCGGAGTTGAAGCTGCATCAGTGCGGTCTTCCGAAAGATATGGCGGTTGAATTGTTCAAGCCGTTTATCATCAGAAAATTAATTGAAAGAGGACACAATAAAACCGTTAAGAGCGCAAGAAAAGTTGTTGATAGAAAAGACCCGATTATCTGGGAAATTCTTGAAAAGGTAATTGACGGGCATCCAGTGTTGCTAAACCGCGCTCCTACACTACATAGACTTGGCATCCAGGCATTTCAGCCGATACTTATTGATGGTCGTGCAATCCAGCTTCACCCAATGGTTTGTACTGCATTCAATGCAGACTTCGACGGCGACCAGATGGCGGTTCACGTACCGCTTTCTTATGAAGCTCAACTGGAAGCTTCGCTCTTGATGTTGAGCAGCCACAACATTCTTTCACCCCAGAATGGAAGCCCGATTGTAGTGCCTACGCAGGATATAGTCTTAGGCTGTTACTATCTTACCAAAGTAAGAGACGGTGATAAAGGCGAAGGATTGGTTTTCGGTTCGCCGGAAGAAGTAATTATTGCGTACAACTCGAAGGTAATCGGTCTTCATACTAAGATTAAAGTAAGAATAGACGGCAAGATGATTGATACCACTACCGGGAGAGTAATTTTTAACCAGATTGTTCCGAAAGAAATGGGTTACTTCAACCAGCTTCTTATCAAGAAGACATTCGGCGGATTTATCGGTCAAATGTTTATGAAGCTTGGCAACAAGGTAACTGCGAAGTTCCTTGACGATTTGAAAGATTTAGGATTTAGATACTCTACTGCCGGTGGACTTTCGGTTAGCTATGCCGATATGATTATACCGGAAGAAAAAGAAAATCTTATACAAAAGGCAAATAAGAAGGTTGAAGGGATTCTGAACGAACACGAGCAAGGCGTAATTACCGACGCCGAACGCTATAATAAAATTATAGACGTCTGGACGCATACGACAAACGATGTTGCACGAGTTCTGATGGATAAGATCAGGGTAACTGATAACGGCTTTAACTCGTTGCACATGATGGTTGACTCCGGTGCAAGAGGCTCGCAGGAGCAGGTTCGTCAGCTTGCCGGTATGCGCGGACTGATGATGAAACCACAGAAGAGCTTGTCTGGTCAAGCAGGTGAAATCATCGAGAACCCGATTGTTGCAAACTTCAAAGAAGGCTTATCGGTTCTTGAATATTTTATTTCGACTCACGGCGCAAGAAAAGGTTTAGCTGATACCGCTCTTAAAACTGCAGACGCCGGTTATCTTACAAGAAGATTAGTCGACGTTTCCCAGGATGTAATCATTAGTGAAGAAGATTGCGGTACAATCCTCGGAATAGAGATTACAGCATTAAAGGATGTTGAGCAGGAAAGAGAACCATTAGCAGAACGTATTACCGGTCGAGTCGCTCAGGAGGACGTTGTTGACCTGAGAACGGATGAAGTGATAGTGCCTGCTGGCGAATTGATTACTGAAGAAATTGCCGATAAGATTGAAGATGCAAATATCGATTCTGTTTATATTAGAACAGTTCTTACATGCGAGTCAAAACGCGGAGTATGTGCTAAGTGCTACGGCAGAAACCTAACCAATGGCAAGCTTGTTGAAATCGGCGAAGCTGTTGGAATTGTTGCTGCTCAGTCAATCGGCGAACCCGGTACACAGCTTACTCTTAGAACATTCCACTTAGGCGGCACTTCTTCAAGGATTGCTTCTCAATCCCAAGTTGAATCTGCTGTCGATGGACGTGTTGGCTTTGAAAGAATTTCTTACGTTGAAAAATCAGACTTTTTGGGCAAGGTAAAAGTTGTTACAGGAAGAAGAGGTGTAATAGGAATTTACGATGAGAACAACCGTCAGATAAAGAAATATGATGTTCCTTACGGTGCAGAGCTTGTCGTAAGCGATGGTCAACAGATCAAGAAGCATTCGCCTCTTTATAACCACGATCCGTACAACGCTGTTATCTTAACAGACGTTGCCGGAAGAGTGCGTTTTGTTGATATGATAGATGGTGGGACTTTGCAGCAGGTAACCGATGAACAAACCGGTCACGTACAGAAAGTTGTTATTGAATCTAAAGATAAAAACCTTACACCTACAATTACCATTGAGTTGGATGATGGCAATAAAAAATCATTCAACATTCCGACAAGATCGTATCTTTCCGTTGAAGAAGGAGAGCCGGTGCCTGCGGGAACAATCCTTGCGAAGATTTCGAAACAGCAGACTAAGAGCCGGGATATTACCGGCGGTCTTCCGAGAGTTACCGAGTTGTTTGAGGCTCGCAGTCCGCAAGAGACTGCGATTGTTTCTGAAATCGAAGGCACCGTTAAATTCGGTGCTAGAAAAAAAGGCTCGCGGGAGATTATAGTGGTTGCCCCTGATAAATCCGATGAGAAAAAATATAATGTTCCGCTTGGAAAACACATTCTCGTTCAGGAAGGCGACGAAATTCCTGCAGGTGAAAAGATTACTGACGGTCCTATCAATCCTCATGACATTTTGAAGATTAAAGGTACCAGCGCAGTGCAGGAATACCTGGTAAATGAGATACAGGATGTTTACCGTCTGCAAGGAGTAAAGATAAATGATAAGCATATCGAGGTAATCGTTCGCCAGATGCTTCAAAAGATTAAAATTGTTTCTCCCGGCGATACCAAATTCCTTGAGGAAGATGTTGTCGATAGAAATGAATTTGTTGAAGAGAATAACAGGGTAATGGCTTTAGTAAAGATTGAAGACAAAGGCGATTCCAGGTTTAAAGACGCACAGTTAATTTCAAAGAGTAAATTTAGAGAAATTAATGCAGACCTAAAGAAGAAGGGCAAGAAGCCAATAATAGTTCATGATGCTGAGCCTGCAACATTTGAACATATCCTTTTGGGAATTACTCAGGCAGCTCTTTCAACAGAAAGCTTTATCTCTGCGGCATCGTTCCAGGAAACAACAAAAGTTCTCGCAAATGCTGCAACTGAAGCAAAAGTGGATTATTTGCTCGGACTAAAAGAAAACGTAGTCATGGGGCATTTAATACCAGCCGGTACCGGATTGAAGAAGTATAAGAACATACTTTTATCTGTAGAGGAAGCTGTTTCAGAAGCTCCGAAAGAAGCAGTTGAAGTTCAAGTTTAGTGATGATTTAATAAATCCGACTTGATTTAAGATCAGGTCGGATTTTTTTGCCTAAAAAAAGCTTAAAAAATAAAAATATTTTGCATGTTTCTTGACATAATTTACAGCAAAATCTATATTAGAAGTCTGAATTTTTTTTGATTATTGAATTAGGAGATTTTAGTGCCCACGATAAACCAGTTAGTACGAAAAGGTCGGGTCCGGATACTGGCTAAAAAGAAAGCCCCGGCTCTGGATGCTTGTCCTCAAAAGCGCGGAGTTTGTACAAGAGTATATACCTCTACTCCCAAGAAGCCGAATTCGGCTTTAAGGAAGGTTGCAAGAGTTAGGCTTACAAACAGCATCGAGGTTACTGCCTACATACCTGGCGAAGGGCACAATTTGCAGGAGCACTCAATCGTTTTGATTAGAGGTGGAAGAGTAAAGGATTTGCCAGGCGTCCGCTATCATATTATTAGAGGCACACTCGATACAAGCGGTGTTGAAGATAGGAAAAAAGGCAGATCGAAGTACGGCGCTAAAAAACCAAAGGCTAAATAAGTTTTATGAGAAAGAAAAGAGCTGAAAAAAATATTCTGAAGCCGGATCCAAAATATAACGATGTTTTGGTAGCAAGGTTTATCAATTCAATTATGTATGACGGGAAGAAATCAAAAGCCCGACATGTTGTCTATAAAGCTTTTGAGGTAATTGAAGAAAAAGCTAAGAAGCCTGGAGTCGAGATTTTCAAAAAAGCCTTAGCAAACGTTCAACCAGTTATTGAGGTGAGAAGCAGAAGAGTTGGAGGCGCCACTTACCAGGTACCTACAGAAGTTAGACCTGAAAGAAGAACTGCCCTTGCAATGAGATGGATTAAGACTTACGCAAGAGCAAGAAATGAAAAATCAATGTCCCTCAAGCTCGCATCAGAATTGTTAGCGGCTTCAAATAATGAGGGCTCTGCGGTTAAGAAAAAAGAAGACACACATAAAATGGCTGAAGCAAACAAAGCATTTGCACATTTTAAATGGTAAAGATATTTCAAGATTGATTGAATAAGGATTAAGAAAAAATAATTAGGTTATGACAGCAAGACTACCGATAGATAAAGTTAGAAACATAGGCATAATGGCACATATTGACGCCGGTAAGACAACAACTACCGAGCGTATATTGTACTACACCGGCAAGCTTCACCGGATTGGCGAGGTTCATGACGGTGCTGCAACGATGGACTGGATGGAACAGGAAAAGGAGCGCGGCATTACAATTACAAG
>JAJYIL010000229.1 GCA_021790055.1 Bacteroidota bacterium | reverse complement strand
TCTGAGGATAAACAGCCCAATTTCATTATAGTAAATCTTTTTAATAAGAATGAAAGCCTAACCGCAATGAAACAAACTGCGGATGCCTATACTTTATCCGGCAAGGTCGATGGTTACTTGTACATTACTAATGGCGGAACAGATTCCGCAAAGGTTGAATATCGCAGCCAGAATACCGGCAATTTAAAAAATTTAAGCAAGTTTGAAATAGCATTTAATGATGCAAGAATTGAAATAGTACTACGGAATGAAAAGATCAATCCTTCTATTATGAATTATATTTCGAGCAACATTCAGGTTACGCCTATTAAAATTCAGAAAGGCGGAGGAGAAGAGAAATCTGATTTTCTTTATCTCTTTTTTACATCTTTCATTTTTATTCTTTTATTAATGATGATGATTCTCTCTTCGGGAGGTATGCTGATTAGAAGTCTTGTCGAAGAAAAATCCAATAGACTAATCGAGATTCTTGTTTCAAGTTGCACACCGGATGAATTATTAGCCGGTAAGGTTTTAGGCTTAAGTTCCTTAGGCCTTACGCAAGTGCTAATCTGGCTGATGATTGGGGCTGCGCTTGTAGGTACATCTGCAGTTCCCGCTGAAGCATTCAATAATATTATCCCCGTAATGTACTATTTCGCATTGGGATTTATTTTTTATACTTCCATATTTGTCGGTGTCGGTTCCATTGTTAATACAGAACAGGAGGCGCAGCAAATTACAAGCTATTTAAGTATGGTTATTATTTTGCCGATAGTAGTTGCGGTGCCGGCAATTGAAAACCCCGACTCGGTTCTTGTCCATGCGCTTTCTTATATTCCATTTACTATCCCGGCGATAATGATCCTTAGATTTAACATCGGACCAGTACCGTTATGGGAAGTAGTTGTATCATCCGTTTTAATGATTGCATCAATATATCTTTCAGTTTCAATCGCGGCAAAAATTTTTAGGATTGGAATTCTTTCTTACGGAAGGAGACCGTCGATTAAAGAATTGATTGAATGGGTCAACGAGAAATGATTTACATCGCGTCCGCAGCAGCAGCAATTTTACCAATGCTAATCTACCTGATATTGATCTGGAGATTTGACAGATACGATAGAGAGCCGTTTAGTCTTGTACTTCTTAATTATTTATGGGGGGCGCTCGGTGCAATATTCTTTGCCATTATTGGAAGCAGTATAATTGGGACTATTTTGTCGTTCTTCATACAAAGTCAATCTCAATTGGAACATACGCAAGCTATCCTGATTGCGCCGCTTGTCGAGGAAACCACTAAAGGAATTTTCTTGCTGCTGACTTATACAAACAAAAAATTTGACAACATGACCGATGGAATTGTTTATGGAGGAGCTATTGGTCTCGGCTTCGGCATGACTGAAAACTTTTTATACTTTATCGCCTTCGGAACTACGATGAAGGAATGGATTACTATTGTAATTATTAGGACGCTTTTCTCAGGCATCATGCATTGCGTTGCAACTGCAACTTTCGGTGCATTGATCGGTTATTCAAAATTTAAAAATGCTGCTCTTAAAATCTCACTTCCCATTCTCGGATGGATAACGGCAATGTTTATTCATTTCGCATGGAACTTTACCGTTAGCTTTGAGTCGACAACTTTGATAGGATTTGTCTTCATGTTCTTTACAGTAATTATCTTCATTACAGCTTTTTCAATTGCAGTTCTAAGTGAGAAGAGAATTATATACCGTGAGCTGCTTGAAGAAGTAACGAGCGGATTAATCCCGGTAGAGCACCTGGAAATATTAAACTCATCCAGGCGAAATAAATTCGGCTGGGTTGATGAAAGCATTAGGAAGTTATATATTAGGGCGGCAACAACTTTAGCATTTAGAAAAATGGAACTTAAAAATTCTTTCGGCTCAAGCAGGACTTTCTATGAGAACGATGTAGAGTATTACAGAGCATTCATTCAAAACCTGCTAGCTCAAAGGCAAACAAATTAGCCCATGAAATCTAACTCTACCATTTTCTTATTAGCAGTTTCAACTATATATAATAAAGAATTAATATCAAAATTCGAATGTTTTAATATCGATTATTCACATTCGCTTTTTTCATCTCTCTTAATGAACCATAAGGAAATATTGGAACAGACCGGCAGCTTAAACTTAGTATTTTGCTTTGACGAGAAGGATAAAGAATTTATTCCCGGAGAAATACTCGGAGGAAATGCGGAAATCCTATTCGGGAATACCGGCAACAAGCCGGAATTTCTTAAGATGATGTCCGATAGATATTTCGGAATGAGTACAAACAATCTTTTAATATTCTCAAACTCTATCGGTTATACAAAGAACGACATACAAAAGGCTTTTGACTTGCTTGCCATTGAAGATGAAGCGATCGTAATCGGGAAAGCAGGAAGCCACAACATAGCCTTTATAGGATTTAATTCTTTTAACCAAGACCTGTTTCTTGACATCGCTTGGGATGAGTTAAACTACGATCATCTCCTTTCGAAGGTGAGTAAGCATGAGAATTACCTGCACGTAATGGGCAATTTTATGTCGATAAGTAAAATTGAAGATTTTAGAAATCTTTATGTCGAGCTCTCCAGGAAAGAAAGCCTTTCATACTGCAGCCAGGCTGTTCACGAAAGGTTTACAAATTTGTTTATCGAGTACAAGGAGCTCCTTAAATGAAGCCGGTCGGAATCTTTGGGGGAACTTTCGACCCCATCCATTTAGGACATTTAATTACAGCCCAGGCTGTCAGAGAAATAAGAGGACTTGATAAAATAATTTTCATTCCTGCATTCATTTCACCGCATAAGGTAGAAATAAAAAGCCTCGAAGCCCGGCACCGTCTTCAAATGATTAAGCTCGCTATCAAAGGCATTCCCTACTTTGATTATTCTGACATTGAATTAAAGAGTAAAACGATTTCATACACTATTGATACTCTACGCCAGTTGAAAAAAGAATACATGAAGATAGAGTTAATAATCGGATACGATAACATCCTGGATTTCGATACCTGGAAAGAGCCTGACGAAATCCTTAAGCTTGCTAAATTAGTTGTGCTTAAGCGAAGCATATCAAAAGTACCGGCAAAGAAAGATAAATTCTTTCGTTCGGCTATTTTTGTAAATACGCCTGCTATAGAGATCAGCTCAAGCGAAATAAGGAAGCGCACTGCGAGCAATCTGCCGTTGGATTTTCTTGTCCCGCCTTTGGTAAAAGGATATATTTGCAGATTTAATTTATATAAGGAGAAAAATAGTTGAAAATATTAGTCACCGGAGGAGCCGGTTTTATAGCATCTCATGTAGTTGATGCATTCATTAAAGATGGTCATCAAGTTTTTATCCTGGATAACCTTGCAACCGGGTTTGAAAAGAATATAAATCAAAAAGCAGAATTTATTAAAGAAGATATCACTAACAAAGACTTATCGGCTTTATTTGAAAAAGAAAAATTTGATGTGGTAAATCATCATGCTGCCCAGATGGATGTAAGGCGATCAGTAGCAGATCCGGCATTTGATGCAAATACAAATATCATCGGAACAATTAATCTTTTACAGAACTGTATTAAAACGGGAGTAAAGAAGTTTATGTTTGCTTCGACCGGAGGCGCAGTTTATGGAGAACAAAATTACTATCCTGCCGATGAAAGCCACACTACTTCCCCGCTTTCACCTTATGGAATTTCTAAATTAGCGGTTGAGAAATATTTGTATTTTTATTACGCTCAGTACAAATTAAATTATACCGTGCTTCGTTACGCTAATATATATGGTCCGCGGCAAAATCCGTTTGGGGAAGCCGGAGTTATTGCAATTTTTACAAGCAAGCTTTTGAAAGGTGAACAACCGGTTATCAACGGCAGCGGCTTGCAAACGAGAGATTACGTCTTTGTCGGAGACGTTGTTAAAGCCAACCTTATTACACTGAAAGATGAGAAAAGCGACATTTATAATATCGGCACAGGCAAGGAAACTAATGTAAATGAAATTTATAGCTTGCTGAATAAATTTGCTGGAAAAGGGCAGGTTGAAAAGCACGGACCGGCGGCACCCGGCGAGCAAATGAGAAGCGTTATAACCTCAGAGAAGCTTTATAAAAAATTCGGGTGGAAACCTTCTACAACTCTTGAAGAAGGATTAAAGAAGACAATGGAATTCTTTAGAACTGCATAATATTAAAAGTCAAATTTGCCTTGAAAGAAGATCAATTAAACAACTTATTTATAGAAAAGTTATTGAAGAACGACAGGCGAGCTGTTGCCAGATCAATTTCAATTGTTGAATCAAACAATTCGAGTTCTTCAGAACTACTTAAGAGTGTTTATGCGAATGTCGGTAAAGCATACCGCATCGGCATTACCGGACCGCCGGGCGCAGGCAAAAGTACAATAACCAACCAATTGACCAAGCTTTTCAGGAAGCAAAATAAGAAGGTTGGAATAATTGCAGTTGATCCTTCGAGCCCTTTTACCGGCGGCGCACTGCTTGGCGACAGAATTAGAATGACGGAAATTGGTCAGGATTCAGGTGTATTTATAAGAAGCATGGCAACCCGCGGCAGTGTCGGTGGCTTGAGCAAAAAGGCTAACGATGCGGCAGATATACTTGATGTTGCAGGTTTTGATTATATAATTTTAGAAACCGTGGGAGTGGGACAATCGGAACTTGATATAGCTAAGGCGGCTGATACAACTATTGTTATCCTGGTTCCGGAATCCGGCGATGCCGTTCAAGCAATGAAAGCCGGATTGATGGAGATTGCAGATTTCTTCGTTGTAAATAAGAGCGACAGACCCGGCGCCGAGCAGGCTATATCTGCTCTTAATACAATTTTGATCATGAAAGAACATAATTTTAATTCATGGATGCCGAATATTATTTCATCAGTTGCAAGCGAGAATATGGGCATTAAAGAAATTGCTGATGAAATCAAGAGGCATAAGAATTTCCTTGAAAGTTCAAATAAACTTTTAGAACGGAGGGAATTCCGGATTAAGGCTAGGATAAAAGAAATTGTTGAAGACAAGATAAGGGATTTGCTTTGGAATGAATCCGGTAAAAATTCCTTAAATTCGTCATTAGAAAAAGTTGTACTCGGGAGTCTATCTCCCTATCACATTGCTGATGAAATCATAGACAATTTCAAAAATCAACTTTAATTTCCGTACAGAAATTTAAGGCAGGAAAATCCAAAAGATTGTCCATGCCAAATAAGTTATATCAGTTACAAACTAAATATAAATCTTAGCTGAAAGGAAACCCCAATGGAAGAAGTAGAGAACTCATATCTTACCGAACTGAGTGAAAATCAGGTCATCATAAGGAATACAATCCGTGAATTCGCGGAGAAGAATATTCGCCCGCGTGTAATGGAATTTGATGAATCGCAGCAATTTCCTATGGAAATAATGAAGCAGCTTGGCGGGCTTGGTTTCCTCGGAATATTAATACCTGAAGAATACGGCGGCGCCGGGTTAGGCTACACGGAGTTCGTTACCATAATTGAAGAGCTTGCTAAAGTGGATCCATCTATTGCACTATCTGTGGCAGCGCATAACGGTCTTTGCACAAATCATTTATACAGGT
>JAJYIL010000228.1 GCA_021790055.1 Bacteroidota bacterium | reverse complement strand
CCAACTTTAATAGCATCAACCTTACAATTTAAAAGATCAAGTGCAGCTTCGTAAATTCCTATATTACCGGCAATTATTTGTTCGTATTTAAATTTTCTTCTTGCTTCTTTTATTGTTGTCATAACACCATGCGAATGACCATGCGCTGTATCGATTACAATTACATCGGCACCGGCTTTAAATAAAGCAGCCATCCTATCAAGAGTATCAAATGTTACACCAACTGCTGCTCCCGCTCTAAGTCTGCCATGCTGGTCCTTACATGCATTGGGATGCTTTTTCTTTTTTTGAATGTCTTTAAATGTAATTAAACCTTTAAGTATCCCGTTTCTATCCACAACCGGAAGCTTTTCAATTTTGTATTTCTGAAGAGTCTTTTCGGCATGTTCAAAATCTGTATGCAGTGGAGCTGTAATTAGGTTCTCGCTCGTCATAAGATCTTTGACTTTCAATTTCTTATTCGGCTCGAATCTCAAATCTCGGTTGGTTAATATGCCAACCAGCTTACCGTTATTATCAACAATGGGTATTCCGGAGACGCTGTATTTTTTCATTATCTCCAGAGCATCGCCGATTGTTTTATCGGGGGTAAGGGTAACGGGATCTCGAATCATTCCGCTCTCAGAGCGTTTAACTTTATCAACTTCATTGCATTGAGCTTCAATACTCATATTTTTATGAATTATGCCAATACCGCCTTCTCTTGCTAGCGCAATTGCCATTGCCGATTCGGTTACAGTATCCATAGCAGCAGAAACAAGCGGAACATTTAGCTTTATATCAGGAGTTAAATACGTAGCAATGTCTACTTCCCTAGGTAAGATAGAAGATTTTCCCGGGATAAGCAGAACATCATCAAAAGTTAAACCTTCTTTAATAAGCCAAATATCTTTCATAAATTCGCCTAAATATTAAAAAAAATCCCGAATAACCGGGGTTGTTTGTCATTCATATGCAGGATAACCGGTTATATCCTCTCCTACAATAAGCGTATGCATCTCATGCGTACCTTCGTATGTCTTAACTGATTCAAGATTGGCAGCACGACGCATCACCGGGTACTCATCAAGTATCCCGTTAGCTCCTAAAATTTCTCTTGCAATGTGTGCAATCTCCAAAGCCTTCTCGCAATTATTCCTTTTGGCTAATGAAACCTGGGTATGCCTTAATGATCCGTTGTCTTTCATTCTTCCAAGTTGAAGATTTAATAATTGTGCTTTTGTTATTTCTGTCAGCATAAAGACTAGTTTTTCTTGCGTCATCTGGTAAGCTGCAATTGGCTTGCTGAATTGAACTCGTGACTTGGCATAGTTCAAAGCAGAATCATAACAAGCCATCATAGCACCTACAACGCCCCATGCAATTCCATACCTGGCTTGGTTAAGACACATTAAAGCATTCTTTAATCCTGTTGTTTTAGAAAGAATATTATTCTCAGTTATAAAGACATTATCAAAAATTAATTCCGAAGTAACACTTGCACGGAGCGAATGCTTCCCTTTCATCTCCGGTGCAGTAAAGCCTTTAATACCCTTCTCAACAAGAAAGCCCCTAACAACTCCATCGAGCTTAGCCCATACTACAGCTATATCGGCAATGGTTCCACTAGTAATCCACATCTTGGCGCCGTTAATTAAGTAGCCGTCATTTACTTTTTCAGCTTTAGTGACCATCCCCGAAGGATTGGAACCGAAATCAGGCTCGGTCAAACCGAAGCATCCGATCTTTTCGCCCTTCGCCAATTTTGGAAGCCAGAAATCCTTTTGCTCTTCGCTGCCGAAAGTAAAAATCGGGTACATAACCAATGCACTTTGAACAGAGACAAAGCTCCTTATTCCGCTGTCGCCGCGTTCTAATTCCTGCATCAACAAACCGTAGGCAACATTATTCAACTCGGCACAGCCGTATTTTTGCGGAAGAGTAGTTCCGAACAAATTTAGTTCTGCCATTTTGGGAACTAAATCCATCGGAAATTTAGCTTCACGATTATATTTTTCAATGATCGGAATTACTTCCCCTGATACAAATTCTCTAACCGAATCTCTGACCATCTTTTCATCGTCAGTAAGAAGCGAATCTACTTCAAAATAGTCCACTCCCTTGAATAAATGCATCAATTCCTCGTTGTTGATAATTTGAAAAGCAAATTTAACGGATAACCATTTTACAAGCAATTTTTTATCAGATGAATTGCTCATAATTTAACTCAAATTTTCATTTAGGAAAATTTGCCTTTCGTGTTATCAAGCCTTAATTCTTATTTGTAGAACCATGCAAAAAACCAGGCTTTAATTTGTTAGCCAGTCAGATTCCTGCTTGGCTTGGCGGGGTTTATTCCGCCTAAGATTTTTTAATAAAATTTTATACGCGGTCTTTGGCATTCCCGATTAAATCGTGTCATTCCTAATGAATTTTTTGGATTAAAAAACAATTGAATCCAACGAAATAAAATAAATCTTTACGATAACGGTTGTAATTTGCTTTCTGCCTTCGCTAACCTTAAATTGAAAACATATTAGCGATATTCTGGAAAAAATATTAATTTGATTCATCATTATTGACAAATTGTAAAATTGCGATGTGTACCATTAAGCTGCAAAATAGGGCAGGTGAGAAAACCGATAATGAATTACTCGAATCAATCCAGCTTGATGATAAGTTATCCTTTGAACAAATATATAAACGTTATTGGCGAGGACTTTATGTCTATGCATTTAATATACTGCGGGAGAGAGAAATATGCGAAGACATTGTACAGGAAATTTTTGTCGAACTATGGACAAGAAGGCATGACGTCGAGATAAATTCTCTAAGCTCGTATCTTTATCGATCAGTCAAGTTCCAGATTTTCAATAGCTTTCGAAGAAGCAAATACAAAAAGCTATTAATAGAAAAATTTGATTCAATAATCCGTCAATATAATTTCGATGAATTATACGATAAGAAAGAATTGAAAGACCATATAAATACCGCAATATCCAAATTACCCGGGCAGCGCCAGAAAATCTTTCGGATGAGCAAGCATGATGGACTATCAAATAAAGAGATATCCGAGAATCTTAATATTTCGCTTCAAACGGTTAAGAATCAGATCAGTGAGTCGCTAAAATTTATTCGCAAATCCGTGAAAGATCTTTATACATTATTATTCTAAATCCTTACATCCCTTCCAGGAACATCTTAAATCACTTTACTTCTACAGTAAATCCTTAGCAGTGTAAATTTATTTTTCTGCGAATAGTACTTTTCTCTTTTCCAGGTTACTAAAAGGTGTCAATAATTATTTTTTGAGAGAAAGCCTTGAATATAAGAGAATTTTCAAATTTGATAGATAAGTACAAACAGGGTAAATGTTCGCTTCAAGAAAAGGAACTGCTTGAAACCTATCTAAAATCATTTCAAAAAGATCCCGGCGAATGGAATGAAAATGAAATGGGTAATCAAAGAATAATAGACGCAAAAATTTATTCGGAAATAATGAAAAAGATCAGGAAAGAGAAAGTTCATTATCCAGGAGAAATATTCTTTTCAACATCATTACTTAAAAGAGCCGCTTCAATAATATTTCTTATAATCATAGCTTCAGGGATTTTATACATATCCGGCATATTTAGGCAAAAAGCACCTTCAATCGTCTGGAATGAAATAGCGACTTCCCGGGGAGAGAAGTCGACGATTTCACTTTCAGACGGTTCAAGGATTACTCTTAACGCCGATAGCAAATTAAAATACCCCCAACAATTTTACGGCAAATATAGAGAAGTATACCTAAAGGGCGAGGCATATTTCGAAATTCATCATAATTCAGCTCAGCGGTTTATTGTGCGTTCTGAAAGCCTATCGACTATTGATTTGGGAACTAAGTTTGACGTTTCAGCCTACCCGGGGAATAAAACGATTACGGTTTCACTTCTGGAAGGAAAGGTAAGAGTCTCAAGAGATAAAGTGGGGGGGACTGATGAAATTGTAGTTCTTAAGCCAAAGGAACAGTTGTTATATAATAAAGAAAAGAATGTAGGCTCGCTTGAGCGGTTTGATTCGTTAGAGGTGGTTGGCTGGAAAGATAACATATATAAATTTGAGAATGAGCCGTTAGGCGAAGTGCTTTCTTTGCTTGAAAGGTCTTTTGACGTAAAATTCACATTCAAAGACAAATCTGTCTTAGCTCAAAAAATTACGATCAAATTCGAGAGAAATTCAATAAAGACTATAGCCGATGTAATAAAAAGCTTAACCGGGATTGATTATAAAATAGATAAAGCGGATCATTATAATGAAGAATTTGTTTTTGGAAAAACACGATGATCCTTCTATCAATTTATGATTAACAATTTGAGTAAAGCATTAAGGAATTTCTAAAGTTATGAAGAGTTCTCTAAGAATTTTGATTTAATAGGTAAAAAATGGGAATATTTAAAACCGCAGTATTTAATTCATTTGGCAGGATAGTTTTTCTATCCCTTATTATTTGCAGTCTGCTTGCGTTTAGTGCTAAGGGACAAAATCTTCCTGAACAGAAAATTAATTTTAACGTCTCGGATATGCCGCTAAGTGAAGTACTGCATATTATAGAACAAAAGACAAGCTTTACATTCAGCTACATCAATAAAGAACTGCCTCTGGATGATAAGGTAACCCTGGATGTAAAAGATGAAACATTACAGCAAGTTCTTGAAATCCTATCAAAAAAATTCGGACTGACTTTCAGCAATATCAATAATATTATAACAGTAAAAAAGAAAGAGTCTGCGGATAAAAATAAACTCCGAACTTTCGGAACACTCAGAGGGATCATCCGTGATTCGGCAACTGCCGAAGTTTTACCTTACGCAAACGTTTATATTCCTAATTTGAATACAGGTGCAAGCTCTGATAGCCGGGGTTTTTTCATCATTCCTTCTCTTCCTGCAAACAAAGAGCTTACGGTAATTGTATCTTATGTAGGCTACACACCTAAAATAGTAAATGTATATATACATGAAAATAAGATTACGGAAATAACTATCTATCTTTCAAAAACGACTATTGAATTGGGGAATGTTACTGTTTTAGGGAAACGAGTAAACGAAGCGGGACTTACAGCAGAAAAAATTCCAATAAGAGAAATAGAAAATATGAGCTTTGGTGTTGAAACAGATGTAATGCGGTCTATTCAACTTCTTCCTGGTGTTCAATCAGCAGGCGATGTTTCCGCCAGATATTATGTAAGAGGAGGTGCAAGCAATGAAAATTTAGTACTGTTAAACGATGTTCCTATTTATAATCCATTTCATGCTCTCGGAATTTTGAGTGCAATTGACCCCGACATAATTAATGGTATTGAATTTTACAAAGGCGGATTTGACGCAAAGTACGGCGGACGTCTTTCTTCGGTATTGAATATTATTACAAAAGACGGCAATAAGAACAACTTCGGTGCAACTGCTGCGTTAAGTGAATTAACGGCTAAGAGCGTTTTGGAAGGTCCGATACCCGATGGTTCTTTTATTATAACAGGCAGGAAAAGCTTTTCAAATGAAATATTAAAAAAGTTTACTAACGGAAAAAGGGTTACAATAGATTTTTACGATGCCTCTTTGAAAGTTAATTATT
>JAJYIL010000227.1 GCA_021790055.1 Bacteroidota bacterium | reverse complement strand
CCCGCTTTTACCTGGCATCTCAATGTCAAGGAAGATAATGTCGGGAGACAATTCAATAGCGGCTTTAATTCCATCCTCGGCTTTTGTTTCTTTAGCTATTACTTTGATGTTTTCTATTTTATTTAGTAGGCTCTCCAGTCTGTCACATGCTTCCTGTTCATCGTCAATAATTAGACAGTTTATGTTTTTTAATTTAGTAATCATAACATATCCTTTTTATTACACAGAGTTACTAAGAGTTCACACAGAGTTCCACTGAGCTTTTTTCTGTGTAACTTTGTGATACCTCAGTGAAACTCTGTGACATTTATCCTTGTTTAATTTTATTTATCATCATTTTTACTTACCGGAATATTAATTTTAACTTCTGTGCCGGTCTCATTTCTACTGTTATTAAAAACATCTTTTATTTCATAAGTTATTTTAACTTTCATTAAGTTAAAATATTGATCAAGAATTTGATCAAGTATAAATAATCCTTTACCTGTATTCCCGTATTCTATTTCCCCTGCTCTTTGCCTGCCTACACCGTTATCGCTTATTACAATCTTATATTCGCCGAAATTATTTCTTACTGAAATAAAAATCTTTCCATCCTTTTCAAGATGCCGTATTCCGTGTTTTATTGCATTCTCAACAAAAGTATAAATAATCATCTTCGGGATTTTAATTTTCATATCTAATCCGGCTTCGACATCAGCATTCCAGATAAACTTATCATTGCTTCGGAACCTTTCCAGTTCAAGATAATGTTCTACGTATTCCAATTCCTCATGCAAAGTTGTCTCAAATTTATCGGAATTCAGAACCATTAAGCGTAAAAACCTGGCGTACTTTCCGAAGATATAATCGGCTTTATCCCTATCCTGCTTATAAAACAGAGAACCGATGGAGTTTAAAATGTTTAATGTAAAATGAGGGTCAAGCTGGTTCTTAATTGATTTCATTTGAAGTTCAGCAATTTTCTTTTCGGATTCATACTTTAATTCCGCACGATGTCTTTGAATCCTTTCGATCAATAGAATTAAAAGCGCGGTAAGAAGATAGACGAGAGCATAAGCCGGGTAATATAGATAGTATAAATAATTAAATTGATACGAAAGAATTAGCTGTTCTGTTTTTGAAGAGATAGAAAGCATCGGCTGGTTCTTATTGTCCATCAGTAAAGAGCAAGTTTCGATGTTTCCCAAACCTTGGCAATTTAAAGTTACGTAATTAGAAAAATCATTTCTTGTAATTATTATCTTATCCTCATCTTTACTCATGAACAAATGTTCATTATTATTATTACCATCAATATCAGCAGTGTACAATATGCCGCCGAAAACAGGAGGAATATAAATTGTCTTAATGATTTTAAACTTGTAATCAAGCTTCAGAATTTGTCCAGTATGTTTAATAATATAAAAACAGTTTGGTTCATGTCTGGATACATATAACGAAGCGCCTAGCCATTCCGGCGTGAACTCGAATTTACTTTCTTTAATTAATTTTAATTCCCGGTTATATAAACCCAATGTGCATAAATGTTTTTTAGTTCCGTTATAAATATTTAATACTACATAAAATTTTTTATTACCGGCATTTAAATAACATATTGCAGAATTAGAGGGGTAATATCCAATTTTTGTAGGAACAAACTTAAATGAAAGGTTTTTATTAAAGTCCATTAGCCATGCATAGAAATCAGAATAGGGGTCCTTTATATTACCGTTGCCGACAGCCATTGTTGCAAAAACCAAATTTAAATTATAGCGGGAATAATCGTCCAGCATTGAATTAGTTAAACACGCATAACTTTTAGGTGAAATATAAATTGTATCTTTAGCCGGATCGTATTCAAATACCCTTCGCGGTTGAATTGAATAGCCTGTATTCGTAAAGAAATAAAATTCCTTAGTACCGTCGTTATTCGAATCATAAAAGATTACTGGATAAATAGTACAATCAGTTTGCTTGTTCTTAGGGGCATAATCAATAATATACTTATCCCTCGCTATAAACTTATTTTTTAACGGATTCAGACAATTCAAATAAATTTTGTTTTTGTTGTAATAAAAAAAGTATATCGATTTTAAACTGTCGTTTCCAATCCGGCAAACTACCGGTGTCAGTGTTCGCATAAATTTACCGTTGAAGTTCCACTGTTCGACGGTTTTATCTTTTACAAAAACAGTTAAGGAGAAAAAATCATGTTGCAGTTGGTCAAACATAATCTTTTCACTTTTCCCGTAGTCGTTCAGATTGGCATAATAATAGGTCCAATGCGGATTAATCTTATTACGCTGAACGATTTTTATTTCGTATTTATTGAAAACGGGAGGAAAGGCAGCTATAATTAGAATAGCGATAGGAAAGGCTAATACAAAAGGGCTTGTAATTATTTTTAAGAGAAGAAATCTATTCTTTTCATATAATTCGAATATAAATGATTTACCCAAAAAAGGTTCCCTCTAACTTCATTTTATCGATATCACTCAAAGCAAATTACATTTTTATGAAAAGAGTTACAAGAGGATTATGACTTTTTTGGAGAGATGGCTTACTTATGTTTTCAATTAGAAGAGTATAAAAATGTCGAGGATGGTATTTGAGGCGCCGGTCGGATTCGCCCCGATAAAATCGGGGTTGCAGACCTTCGCCTATTAATGATTATTAAATTTTAGGAATTCCCTTCCACGCCCGCTCTTAAAAAACTTTTCTCTGTTCATAGCTTCGAATTTATCAGTATATTCTTCATGATAAATTAGCTCCAATGGCTTTCTATTCTTGGTGGATTTTACTTTTCCAGAGTTGTGTTCAGTTAATCGCCTTTCAAGATTATCCGTAAATCCGATATATCTTTTGTTATCCTTGAGGCTTCTTAACACATATACAAAATACATATCAGGTTGGCTTCTATTTGAGGCGCCGGTCGGATTCGAACCGACGAATAAAGGTTTTGCAGACCTTCGCCTTGAGCCACTTGGCTACAGCGCCTTTTAAAAATATATTAAAATACTCGAATCATTTTTGAACTTCATTCGAGGCGCCGGTCGGATTCGCCCGCCAATTGGCGGGTTGCAGACCTTCGCCTTGAGCCACTTGGCTACAGCGCCTTTTAAAAAATAAAATCCACAATTTGTGGATTGCTTGAGCGGGAAACGGGACTCGAACCCGCGACATCAACCTTGGCAAGGTTGCGCTCTACCAACTGAGCTATTCCCGCATAAATTATTTTATATTATGAACCCGCAACATCAATCACGATAGCCTTCTGGATTGCGCTCTAACTCAGCCGGAGGCTGATCAGCCTTTGGCTGAAACTGAGCTATTCCCGCATAAAAAATTTTATAATACTTTTTAAGAACTTAATACTTGAATGAAACTTTATGTTTACTTTGTCGTCTTAAAAATTGAGATCAAATATAATAGGATTCGATTTTCAATGCAATATGATATAAATAAAATATTTGCTTTTTCACAAGTTGAATTCAAAATTTATTAAATTGCAAATGAAAACTTCACCATTTTTAACTTATTTTCTATGAGCTATTTAATCTGCGCGGTTACCGGTTATCTTTTAGGCTCTTTTCCAACCGGTTATCTAATTCTGAAGAGAGAAAAAGGAATTGATATTCGACATGCTGGTTCAGGTAATGTTGGTGCATTAAATGCAATGGAAGTCTCTAACTCAAAAATAATTGGGCTGTTAGTCTTGATTATTGATTCTTTAAAAGGTCTTCTAAGTGTTTATCTTATAATTTTATTTTTCCCATACGAATTCGTCTTGCCGGCTCTGGCACTAACGTTCGCCGTCTTTTCTCATTGTTTTAATCCCTGGCTCGGATTTAACGGCGGAAGAGGTTTAGCTACCGCGGCAGGCGGTACAATTTTGATCTTCCCGGTTTTACCGGCAGTTTGGATAATAATCTGGTTTGCCGTATTCATTTTGAAAAAGGATATTCTGCTTGCGAACATAACTGCAATAATTGTTACATTTGTTGCCGTTCTGTTTTCTGAAGAAATTGATTTCAGATATTCTTTCCCTCACTCTAATTCAGTTTCTATAATATTATTTTTCACCTCTGTGTTGATGATATTACTATTTATTAAGCACATTGAACCGTTAAAAGAAATTATAAAAAATAACAAAGATGTTAAGGGAAAAGATGAAAAATAAAAAAATTCCAATACTACTATTAATTGTTTTTATTGTTATTTCGACTTCCATGTTGATTTTAACACAAACAAAAAGTGATTCTAAGCTTTATTATGATGCTGATCCAAGTCATTCAAACTCAGTTTTACAAAACAGATCTCAGCAAGATGAAAACATTTCAGACAGCAGGCAGAACGCAATAACTGAAACTGTAAAAAAAGTAAGTCCGGCAGTTGTAGGTATTAACGTTACCGAAATTCAACAGTACAGCAGTCCGTTTGGAAATTTATTTAACGATCCTTTCTGGAACCAATTTTTCGGCAACCAGGGATTTAGTCAAAAGGTAAAAGAGCTTGGTTCCGGTTTTATTATTTCACCCGACGGTTATATTGTAACAAATGACCACGTCGCCGGAAATGCTTCTGAAATAACAGTAACCTTGACAAATGGTAAAGATTACAAAGCAAAACTTATCGGCACCGATCGCACAACCGATATTTGCCTTCTTAAAATTAACGGCAGTAACTTTCCTTATGTTACACTTGGAAATTCAGATAATGTAATTATAGGCGAATGGGTAATCGCCTTCGGAAATCCTTTCGGTCTCTTCAGCTTGAATGATAAGCCTACTGTAACAGTTGGTGTATTGAGTTCTTCCGGGATGAACCTGGAACCGATTGACCATAGATATTATTTAAATATGCTGCAAACAGATGCCGCAATTAACGGCGGTAACAGCGGCGGTCCGCTTGCTGACAGCAAAGGCGAAGTAATAGGCATGAACACATTAATTTACAATCCCAACGGAGTTCAGAGTAACGTTGGTGTCGGCTTTGCAATTCCAATTAATCGCGTTAAAAGGATAATCACTCAATTAAAAGAATATGGAAAGGTAGATCGTAATTTTAATATAGGAATGAAAATACAGCCTGTTGATGAGACAATTGCAAAATATTACAACCTTCAAAGTACCCGTGGGGTAATGATTTCCGAGATTCTTCCAAACACTCCGGCAGCAAAAGCCGGTCTTAAAGAAGGCGATATAATTTTGCAGGTAAATGATTTTCTAATCAACGACGAGCAAACGCTTGTAGGTGTCTTTCAGCAGTTTAGTGCGGGAGATACGATAACTATTAAGATTTTGAGGGACAATAAGATATTAACGAAACAAATGAAACTGGAGAGAACAACATGATAGAAAGATATACATTGCCGGAGATGGGCAAAATCTGGCAGGATGAATTCAAATATGGTACATGGTTGAAGATTGAAATTTTAGCTTGCGAGGCAAGAGCATCTCTCGGAGAAATTCCTCAGACAGATGTTGATGTAATTAAACAGAAGGCAAGCTTTGATGTAAAAAGAGTTTTGGAAATTGAAGAAACTACCAAGCACGATGTAATTGCCTTCCTTACAAATGTTGCTGAGTATGTCGGACCTGAATCGCGGCACATTCATTATGGCATG
>JAJYIL010000226.1 GCA_021790055.1 Bacteroidota bacterium | reverse complement strand
AAGCAAAGAAGCAAATCCCATGATGCTGTTTGTAGGTGTTCTAAGCTCATGGGCAATATCGGAAATTATCTGGCTTGTTGAAAGTGACCCGGCATTCTGCGTACCGAACCAAATGCTTAGTAGATTACCTGCTGCGTCTCCGATATTTTGTAAGTTGTCTTTATCGCTGTTAATAAAAGGAGTTTTCTTAGCAACCTTAAATAGGGCATGTATCTTCCCGTTCAGCTTTATAAATAGGCAGCCTTCATAAATAATATATTCGGATATTTGTATTTCACAATCAGATTGAGTGGAAAGAGAAGATGAGCCTGCTTTACTTTTAATAAGCTTGCATTCCTTGCAAGCCGAAATAGAATTTTTAACAAGGCTTTTCTTTGTGTCACCCGCTTTGCCTATTAAGGTCAAGCTGTCATTCTCATTTATTTTGAACAAAGCTACAGCTTGAAGTTCATATTCGCTTACTAACAACTCGCATAATTTATCCGGTAGGTTCGGCGAAGATTCAATTGCCAGCTTAACCAGGTCATTATACTTTGTTAGAAATTCAATTTTAGAACTCTGCATCTAATACCTTGACTTTTTCACCCTATATTACTCGAAAAATTTCTTCTATGACAAATATAAATATTTAAGGATGAAAAAGAAAAAATCCTATCCAAATTGTTAAATTACTTAATTGCTGCATTGTATTTAATTCGGCAAAGCGGGAACAATTAAGCGATTGAACCATTGCAATCTCATTTGCCATAAGATAAAGCGATTATTCGAATATCCAGTCAAGTATCCTTAACACTACCTTGAAGCGCTCGTTGTTCCGGATGTCCAGATATTATTGCTTCGGTTCTCATCCGGAAGCAATTTTTTCGGATCGATTATTACAGAATCAATTAAGCTTGTCGAATTATATTCGAAAGTCCATTCACCGGAGCGCTGCCAGATTTCAACCGGAAGTTTTAACGTTCCTTTATGACCATTCGACTCTATAACTTCCACTGTAACCGGCATTACCATCTTCCTCAAGTTCTCGATGGTTATTAAAGCTCCGTCTTCAGGATTATCTGCAATATATTTAACATCCTTAACAGCCTGATCCAGAGTCCAATCTTTATAAAACCATTCTTTCCAGAACCAATTTAAATCTTCGCCGGATGCATCGTTCATTGTTCTAAAAAAATCTTTTGGAGTAGGGTGTTTATATGCCCACCGCCGGATGTACGTTCTGAATGCATAATCAAATCTTGTAGAATCAAGAATATAATTTCGCAAAAGGTATAGACCAAACGCAGGCTTAAAGTAAGACTCTACGCCCCAGTTGCTGACACGGTAATCATCGGGATAAGTCATAATCGGCTGCATTCCTTTTCTTGCCATCGCTCTTGCAAGAAATTCCGGGTGTTCGGGATACTGGTATTCGCCGTTGTTAAAATATTTTGATGAGTAAATATTTAAAAATGTATTGAAGCCTTCGTCCATCCAGGCATATTCGCGCTCATCAGAGCCGACAATCATAGGGAACCATGTATGTCCGAACTCATGTGTAGTTACATTCCACAACTGTGATCTGGTTCCGCGCCACCCGCAAAATACTATCCCGGGATATTCCATACCGTTTACAATACCGGCAACATTAACTGCAACCGGGTAAGGATATTCATACCATAGCCTGGAATTAATTTCAAGAGTCCCTTTTACATATTCTGTTGAACGTCCCCAAGCCGAATCTGCATCGACTTCGACAGGATATACAGACATGGCAAGAGCTACATTGTTCTTAAGATTTACTCTTGCAGCATCCCAGACAAATGCCGTTGAGCTTGCCCAGGAAACGTCTCTTGAATTTTCCATCTTGAAATGCCACGTTAAAGTTCCATTACTCTTAGGACGCATTTGAGGTGTGTTTACTTCGTTGGGCTTAATGATATATATTGTCTTGTCGCTTTTAGATGCTTCATTCAATCTTTTGATTTCTTGTGAGGTAAGGACTTCTTCCGGGTTCTGCAGCTTGCCTGATCCGACAACAATTTGATTTGCCGGAACAGTGATATAATAATCGAAATTTCCGTAGTCGAGGTAAAATTCTCCCGAGCCTAAATAGGGGAGAGTGTTCCATCCGATAATATCATCATAAACTTCCATCCTAGGATACCATTGTGCTATTTCGTAAATAGTACCGTTCTTTGTCGGAAGATATCCCGTCCGGTCTGCACCGTGCTGTGGAATTGTAAAGCTGTAATCAATACTTATTTTTAATTTACTTCCTTTCGGTTCCATCGGGTGAGACAACCTTATCTGCATGCGAGTATCCGTAATAAGATAATTTGCATTAGACGTATTTCCGTCTTCAATTAATTTTACGGATTTAATATCGTATCCATTTGTATAGCTTTGACCGCCGAATCGATAGCCGTTTACCGGGGTGGTTGCAGCACCGCGAGAATCTTTCTTAAATATATTTTGATCAAGCTGTAGCCAGAGATAATTTAATTCATCCGGACTGTTATTAGTATAGCTAATAACAACGTTACCGGAGATTTCCTTGTTTGCAGTATCTAAAGAAGCATGAATTGTATAATCAGCTTCATTAGTCCAGTAGCCTGGACCGGGCGCACCGCTTCCGCTTCTATATATTGTTCCGGGAGAGCTAAGAAAATTTGGATCGAATGTCTGGTTCGAATTGTAAGTATTTTTTTCCTGCGCAAATGAAAATTCGCATAATTCAAGTGTTAAAAATATGATAATGAAATATTTTAGTTTCATCGCTTCTCCAGTATTTTAGCATAATTATATATTCAATTTGTGCCGGATACCCAGATGTTGTTACCCGGATTTACATCTGGCAGTTCTTTATCTGGATCAACAATTACAGAATCAATTATACTTTTCGAATTATATTTGAACGTCCACGTACCTGATCGTTCCCAGATTTCAACCGGCAAATGAACTCTTCCGATATGCCCGTTCGATTCTTTAACTTCGACAACAACAGGCATTACCATTTTATCGTTATTCGTAATAGTTATCAATGAGCCTTTAGACGGATCACCGTCAATATATTTCACTTCTTTAACTGCTTGATCCAAAGTCCATTTCTTTACAAACCATTCTTTCCAGAACCAATTCAAGTCTTCACCGGATGCATCATTCATGGTTCTAAAAAAATCTTGCGGTGAAGGATGCTTATAAGCCCAGCGTCTTATGTAAGTTTGAAATGCAAAATCAAATCTTTTATGACCGAGAACGAGGTTCCGGAGCATAACTAAACCTAATGCGGGTTTGTAATACTCCAAAGTGTGCGTGTACTGCCAGGGAATGTTGTCTGCATAAGTCATAATCGGCTGGGAAGCGGGATTGGTAAGGTAACCTACTATCTCTCTTGCAGGGTCGTCGCCTTTAGGTGCATATTCGCCGTCGCGCTTAGGATAATATTCACCGTTGTTAAAATCCTTAAAGCTTAATACATCAATAAAGGTGTTAAAGCCTTCGTCCATCCATGCGTTTTCTCTTTCATCGGAGCCGACAATCATTGGAAACCAGTTATGACCTATTTCGTGGTTGGTAACCATCCATAAGCTTTTACGTTTTGCTTTCCAATAACAAAATACGATTCCGGGATATTCCATACCCCCAACAGGACCGCCAACATTGATTGCGTTGGGATACGGATATTCGAACCAATGCTTTGAAAAAATTTCTACGCTTCTTTTTAGATATTCTGTAGAACGACCCCATGCGCTGTCGCCGGAACTTTCGAGAGGATAAACAGACATTGCTAAAGATTTTTTCCCGCTTGGTAAATTTATTCTTGCCGCATCCCAGATAAAGGCTTTGGAAGCAGCCCAGGAAACATCGCGTGAATTTTCCATCTTAAAATGCCATGTAACTCTGCCATTATGAACCGGTCTGGTTGATGGTTGTGCAACCTTAGAAGGACTGACAATAAAAATTGTTCTGTCACTCTGATGGGCTTTGTTAAGTCTTTCAATTTCTTCTCTTGTAAGAATCTGTTGTGAATTAACCAATTCGCCTGAGCCAACAACAAGCATGTACCAGGGAACATTAACCGTGTAATCGAAGTTCCCGTAGTCGCAGTAAAATTCGCCTGCACCGAGAAACGGTAGGGAATTCCATCCGGTTATATCATCGTAAACTTCCATCCTTGGATACCACTGAGCTATATCAAAAATTTTTCCATTCTTTGTATTCATCCATCCGCAGCGCCCTAAGTTTTCAGGAGGTACTTTAAAAGAATAATCGATATTAATGATTAGCTTTCCTCCATTAGCTTTCAAAACACCTGGCAGTCTTATCTGCATCCTTGTATCGGTTATTATATAATCCGGCTTAAAATTTTTTCCATTAAGCTGAATGCTTACAGATTTAATTTTATCGCCGCCGTTAAATCTTTTTGAAAACAAATTTGGAGGTGAAGTAAGAGCACCTCTCGAACTATCTCTGAACAGGTTTTGATCTAATTGAAGCCAGACATAATGCAGACTATTCGGGCTGTTATTTGTATAAGTAATTATTACCTTTCCTTTGATGACATTATTTATATCATCTAGTGAAGCGTCGATATTATAATCTGCGCGGTTTTGCCAATAACCTGGACCGGGTTTACCGCTTCCGTCCCTGTAATAAGTACCAGGACGACTATCGAAATTGGGATCAAAGACTTTGTTAGGGTTGTACTTTTGGTTCTCTTGAGAAAATGATAATTGTGAAAAGCTAATGAATGTAACCAGAAAAAGGAAATAGTATAATGTTTTCATGCCGGCATATAAAAGTTTATAATTTCGAATGCGAAATCTAAAAATTAAAATAATAAGAATCATGAAAATATGATGAGAAAAATTCTGAAATCACAAAATACACCACACTTTATAATGAAATTTCTTTAACTTGTAGATTTCAAGCAGATTAAAATTCTAAAAAATAAATTTGGGGTGAAAGAAACATAAAGTAAAACCAGGTAGGCGTCTTCCGCGGAGGAAGCAATAACTAATTGTAGCCCAACTGAAAAGAGAAATGACGGGGCAGGTAAAATTCGCGTCAATGATTTAGGTAATTATCGATAAGATTTAATCATTAAAGAACGAACTACATAAATCTTTTTCTTATCCTGTATATAAAATATGAAATGACAATCATTAGCATAAAGGCAACAACAGCCGTTCCAAGAAACGTTAAAAGGATTTTTGAAATATCCATTTTATTCAGCGATTCTATATTAAAAGTTTAAATGTTGTACCGGGATCTATTTTTTATTTTGTAAACAAGAAACGATACTCCAATTATTATAAACATAAAACTAAAGACAACTGTAATAGCAGTAATTAGTAAATCCGATAAAGACATAAGCGTATCCTTCCTGGAAATAAAAGTAAATTATCGTAAACGGCTGCAATTTACTTTACCGGTATTGCGGTGTAAACAAAATAAAGATTACAGATTTTATTATTCGGCAAGAGGCATATTAAGACGACAAGAGGTTTAATTGATTGCAGACCTCTTGCGAAAATTGAAGCTAAAAAGTGTACGGGCGAATATTTGTGCGATTAGGTGTGCCAGAATCGTGAAGGCTAACAGCAATTCTCACCTCATCTATTGCCTTTTCAAGAGA